>DFBD01000250.1:0-11934 GCA_002367255.1 Rhodobacterales bacterium UBA3089
GTAATACAGCTGCGGCTCGCCGGATTCCGGATGTTTTCTAGGCGCAGCCATAAGTGTACAAGACTCTGAATTATCGGCGTTAACATCCATGCTTAAGCGAAGAAAATCTTGTTTAATAATAGCTTGAGCCTTGGCTATTCCGGATTGGTTTTTTTTAGGTCCGGTCCAGTTTATCTCCATATCCCACTTACCAGAAATATCCGGGTAAACAATTCTCCCCAGTATGTAGAACCGTGCCCAGACCTTTCGCCAACCAAAATAGATCCAAGCTGAAAGTAACAAATGCAAAATTGTTGATCCACCCAGTGCGAAATTAATAGCAGACCACGCTGACAAATTTAAAAATGGAACAAAATAAAGAATGCCAAATAGCGCAGAACAAATAACCGCGTAAGCACAGAAACGCCCACAATTAAGCGACTAATTGGCAGTAGTCCAATCATATAATCACCTCAAAAATGACTTCGTTCCCTCGTTCGAAGACTGATAGTCTGCCGTTTTGGCTTACGATACCGGTTAAAGAAACGTTTGGAAGTACCGAACCGAACAGCGCGGCTACATATCTTCCACCAAACCGTCGACTGTAATCGAATTTTATGTCCTTTACGATCGGTGGGGAAAAGTACTGTGAAACACAAAGCAACCTTCCATCCGTAGATAGAATGTGAAATCCGTCGTGGTATTCACTGGTTGACCTAGAAATTTCAGACAAAGTTCTAACTACACTACTATTGTCATGATGGAAATCAGATGACCTCAGCGAAACAATCGGCAACATCTCTGGAAAATCTGTTATGATTAGTCCAATGCCCGAAAACGAACGTCCACCAGATGCACATGTGTGGATCAAGGTATTTCGAAATTGTTCAATCACAAATTCATCTTTTACATTTTGTCAATTTGGTCAACTTTAGCTGGAATTGGCATCAGTTCAATCTAAATTCTAAAAATATTAGCCCGCCAACGCTTTGATGCCAACGATCACATAGAGTATTTTATTCTTGGGTGTATGATATATTTTGTTTGATACGCGGCCAAATTCTATTTCCACTCGAGCAATTTTGTAGCTTTATTGAATCCTACACCGCTAATCGGCAATCGGTTGAGGACGCTGTTACCTTTGGTATGTGAAATACACTAGCCACTACTGAAATTCGGGTGTACCGCTTTTTTGAAATAGAATTTGGTGGACTAATAGAAATATTGTTACCCCATATGTTACCCCTAACAACATTTCACGTTGGTCGTTATGGATTCAACTTTTTAAGTATCTGTTATTATGGGGTTTTATGGCTCCGGCGGTAGGGGTCGAACCTACGACAAATTGATTAACAGTCAACTGCTCTACCACTGAGCTACGCCGGAACAGGCCACGCTTGCGCGTCGGTGTGGGCCGTATAGCAAAGCGAATTGGGGGCGGCAAGAGGAATAATCGCCCAAAATATGCTTTCTGACAGATTATCAAATCGCCATTTTCGGGAATGGAGGGATTATAGTTTTACATAAGGCAAAGCTTGTGTATTTTCATCCATAACAGGAGATTCCACATGAAAATTGCAACGCTTAACGGCATCAAGGTTCATTATAGTGTCGCGGGGCCCGAAGATGGTTTCCCTGTCGTGTTCGCAAACTCTCTGGGAACCGATTTTAGGGTGTGGGATGCGCTTTTGTCGCAAATGCCCGAAGGCCTGCGCTTCATCCGTTATGACAAACGCGGGCATGGCTTAAGCGAAGCACCCAAGGCTCCGTATTACATGGGAGATTTGGTGCAAGACGCGGCGGCGCTGATGGACTTTTTAGGGGTGAAGGATACACTGTTTGTCGGCCTTTCCATTGGCGGGATGATCGCGCAAGGTCTTGCCGCAGAACGCCCTGACCTTATACGCGCGATGGTCCTGTCCGACACGGCTACAAAAATCGGGAACGATCAAATCTGGGCAGAGCGCGTAGATGCTGTGCGCAATGGTGGGATTGCCGCGCTGGCCGAACCAACCCTTGAGCGCTGGTTCTCCAAGGGGTTTCATGCCGAGAAACAAGATGATCTGGCCGGTTGGCGTCACATGCTAAGCCGCACACCCGAGGAGGGGTACATCGGATGCTCGCAGGCCATCGCCGAAACGGATCTTTATGTCAGCACCTCGCGCCTGACGTTGCCTACATTGGCTATCGTTGGCTCCGAGGATGGCTCGACACCGCCGGACATGGTGCGTGAAACGGCAGATTTGATTGCGGGGTGCCAGTTCAATGTTATTCGCAAAGCGGGGCATCTACCTTGTGTCGAACAACCCGCTGAAATGGCGGCGTTGATTACCGCCTTTATGAAGGATAACAACCTTGGCTGAGGGCGTGCGCTACATTCTGGTGCACGGCTCTTGCCACGGGGCATGGTGCTGGCGTGATGTGTTGCCATTATTGGAAAACGCAGTAGCAATTGATTTGCCCAGCCACGGCGAAGATACGACACCGATTTCAAAAGTGACGCTCGATCTTTATGTAGATGCTGTGATTGCTGAAATTAACAAACATCCTGAACCTGTTGTTCTGGTAGGACATTCTGCGGCTGGTGTGACTATTGCTTCCGTCGCAGAACGTATCCCTGACCGGATTTCACGTCTGATTTACCTTTGTGCATATGCGCCCAAAGACGGGGATGCGTTGCATGTCATGCGTAAGCGCGCGAAACGGCAATTGGTTTTGCCTGCCGTTGTGCGCGCGAAGGGCAGCCTCAGTTACACGGTGGACCCTGCGAAAGCGCCTGGGATTTTCTATCACGATTGTTCTGCTGAAAACGTCGAATACGCGTTGGCGCATTTAGGCCCACAGCCTGTTTTGCCACAAGAAACGCCTGTTAATCTTGGCAAAAATTACGAAGCGGTGCCGCGAAGTTATATTCTGGGTAAGGATGACCACACAATCCCGCCCGAGGAACAGGAAAAAATGGTAGCGGATTGGCCCAAGGGAAACGTGCATCGGTTGAATTGCGGGCACTCTCCCTTTTTCAGCCAGCCCGAAACATTAGCGAAGCTAATCGAAGAAATAGCGGGGGAATAGCATGACCAATCCTTGTATAATCTGCGTAGCAATCACCGGATCTGTGCCTAAAAAGGTTAACAATCCAGCGGTGCCAATCACAATTACCGAACAAATCGAAAGCACACATGCGGCTTTTGAGGCAGGTGCCAGTATCGCACATTGCCACGTTCGTAACGATGATGAATCGCCATCATCTGATCCCGACAAATTCGCACTTCTGCAAGAGGGGATAGCCAAGCATTGCCCCGGTATGATCATGCAGATGTCTACGGGTGGCCGGTCCGGCGCGGGTGCAGAGCGCGGCGCGATGTTGTCGCTGGCACCCGACATGGCGTCACTGTCCGTAGGGTCGAACAACTTCCCAACCCGCGTTTACGAAAACCCACCGGATCTGGTGAATTGGCTGGCTGAGGAAATGCGCAAGTATCACGTGAAGCCAGAGGTCGAAGCCTTTGATCTCAGTCATATTTTTCAAGCAGCTGCGATGAACCGCGATGGGCGGATTTCCGGCAAGCTATACGTGCAATTCGTGTTGGGCGTTAAAAATGCCATGCCCGTGGATAAAGAGGTTTTCGACTTCTACATTGCCACGGTTAACCGCCTCGTGCCGGATGCCCAGTGGTGTGCCGCTGGCGTTGGGCCGGGGCAAGTGGTCGTTAACGAATGGGCAATCGCGGCCGGAGGGCACACGCGCACGGGGCTTGAAGATAACATGCGATTGAACCGTAATACGCTTGCGCCCTCTAACGCAGCACTGGTCGAGCGGGCCGTAAGTTTGTGCGACAAGTACGAGCGCCCTGTGGCGACATGGCAGCAAGCCCGCGAAATCCTCGAAGTTCCGTTGAAGTAAGGCCACCCCATGACGTTCTCTCCTTTCGACAGCCCGATTTACGCTACCATTTATGGCGATCCCGAGGTCCGCGCCTTGTTCACCGACAGTGCAGAGGTTCGTGCGATGTTGTTGGTCGAAGGGACGCTGGCAAAAGTTCAAGGTGAACTGGGGTTGATACCACTGGATTCAGCCCTTTATATCCACCGCGCCTCGATGGAGGTGCAGGTCGACCCCGCAGGGTTGGCCGTTGGCATGGCGCAAAGTGGCAGCCCTGTTCCGGCGCTGGTCGCGGCCTTTGGCAAAGCGATGGAAGCGCCAGATCACGCGAAATACATCCATTACGGCGCGCGTTCGCAAGATATTTTGGACACAGCACTGGTGCTCCGTCTGCGCCAATACCTTCGGATATTGGATACACGGTTGGAGATGTTAGCCGACAAAAGCGGGTTTTCCGAGTTAGCAAAACTTCGCCAGCAATTGCATGCAGGACAGGACAAGTTACTCGTCGTCAGGTTTGCCGGCAATGGCGATATTTCTGAAAACACCGAGGTTGAAGCTGCTTTGGCTCAGGCACTTAAACTTGCCAAACCTGCCGATCCGTCCGATTTTTCCCACGAGGGAATCGCGGATTTGGCTGCGATGGTTTCCCGGATCACGGTAACTCTGGCTAAAATTGCGAACAAATTTACGGCGTCAATTAATACTGAAGTTCTGGCGATAATGGCGATATTTACCGATAGTCAACTTGCCCAAATGCAACCAGCACAAGCCCAAGGTAATGTCACTTTGGCATTGGAAAAGCTGGCTTTGGCGCAAGTATGTATCGCGGGAAGCGTCGCGTTGAAACATGCACAAACAATGGCCGATTAGACCTAGGTCAGCTTGAAACTTGCGTCCGCACTAAAAACGCCCTCAGGCATAACAAGCCCCCGCTCAAACAAATCTATCAAATGCGCCAAGACGTTGCGCGAAGCTGCTCCATGCAAAAGCGGGTTCACATCGGCGTACATATCCGCCGTCAGCTCGGCCACCGTGCGTGATGCGGTTTGCAGTCGAGCCATGATTTGATCCTCGCGGCCCAACCGGTGGGCCAACAGATAATCCAACATATTGTGCGCTTCAAACAATGGTGCGCCGTGGCCTGCGTAGTAGGTATGCTCCGGTCGATTTTGCAGGGTTTTCAGGCTTGCCATAAACGCGGTCAAATCCCCATCCGGTGGCGAAACAAGCGTTGAAGCCCAGCCCATCACATGATCCCCCGAAAACAAGCTGTCATTACCTTCCCATGCAAAGCAAAGGTGGTTTGAAAGATGGCCGGGGGTGTGAACGGCGGTTACGTCCCATTCAGCCCCTGTGATTTTCTCACCGTCTGCGACCAGAATGTCAGGTGTGAAATTTGGGTCAATCCCTTCAGCCCCGCCAAGGTTTCCTTCAACGGCAAGTTGGCTCATCAGCGCGGATCGGGCCGCATCCGCTGGCCCAAATCCATAAACGGGTGCCCCAGTTTTGGCGGATAAAACAGCGGCCAAAGGCGAATGGTCCACATGTGAATGCGTCACAATAATATGGCTAACAGTTTGCCCTCCCACGGCCTTTTCAATCGCGGCCAAATGCGCGGGGTCATCTGGTCCTGGGTCGATCACGGCAACCTCGGTTTCGCCCAACAAATACGTTTGTGTACCCGTGAACGTCATCGGACTGGCATTACCGCAGGTAACCACGCGCAACCCTTCCGCCAAGGTTAACGGAATACCGATATGCGGGGCGTGATCGGTTTGGAATGGTGATTTCAACGGCTTCTCCCTTGCCAGTGCGCAAACATGCGCGTAACCCTGTTTATGATATGAACTTACGTTGGCTCAAGTCTTATATGCCGCGAAGCCTGTTCGGGCGCTCGTTGCTGATGATTTTATTCCCCGTTGTTGTCCTGCAACTGGTGGTCGGTTTTGTGTTTATCCAACGGCATTTTGCACAAGTCACCACCCAAATGGCATCCTCTGTTGCGTTAGAGCTGAATTACGCTGCCGATCAGGTTGAAGAAATGGATAGCCTTGAAGAGGCGAGGGCGGTGTTGTTTTCCCTTGAACAACCATTCAACATCAAACTGGAACTGGAAACGGGCCAGACAGTATCGCCTGCGGCCCGTTTCTATTTCTATGATATTTCGGGGCGGGTTCTGATCGCGAGTTTACGTGACGACATTGATCGTACTATTTCCGTTGACCTCACCAAGCCGAACTGGACCGTCGGGGTGGAAATACAGACCAACCTCGGCGTGCTTCATGCGAATGTTCCACGCAGTAGGGTCAGCGCAAGAAATCCGCATCAACTATTGGTCTGGATGTTGCTGACGGCGATCATTCTGACGGTGATTTCTGCACTGTTTTTGCGAAACCAAGTGCGCCCGATCCGCATGTTAGCGGAGGCCTCCGAAGCGTTTGGTAAAGGTAGTGCCATGCCATTTCACCCATCAGGCGCAACCGAGGTGCGGCGGGCTGGGACCTCGTTCCTTGCGATGCGCGGTCGGCTGGAACGTCAGATAGAACAGCGTACACAGATGTTGTCCTCTGTTAGTCATGACTTGCGAACGCCACTTACACGCCTGAAATTATCCCTTGAAATGATGGACGAGGATGAAGAAACCCAGCTTATGCAACAAGATGTCGAAGACATGGAGCAGATGCTGGACGTCTTGTTGTCCTTTGCGCGCGGCGATTCGCTTGAAAATACCAAGGCGGTTAACCCGCAGGATATGATTAATAAAGTGGTGGCTGATTGCAAGCGAACTGGTCTTGAAATACAATTCGACTTTGACAACCAAACACCTGCATCAAGTAAAATGAACCTGCGTTCCGGGGCTGTTTCGCGGGCGATTACGAACCTTCTTTCCAATGCGCTGCGATACGGAGAACAGGTTGCATTAAACGCGACGCTGTCGGAAAAATACTTAAAGGTTATTGTCGAGGATAACGGGCCAGGGATACCCAAATCCGAGCGGGAAAATGCGATGAAACCATTCGTGCGGCTTGATCAGTCGCGCAACCAAGACAGCAGTGGCGGGGTTGGTTTGGGGCTGGCAATCGTTGCCGATGTGGCGCGTAGCCATGGTGGTACTGTGCAATTGTCCAAAAGCGAAAAACTGGGCGGGCTGAAGGTGATTTTCACTAT
The DNA here is from genome assembly GCA_002367255.1 of Rhodobacterales bacterium UBA3089. Lineage (GTDB taxonomy): Bacteria > Pseudomonadota > Alphaproteobacteria > Rhodobacterales > Rhodobacteraceae > NORP23. The sequence goes on from DFBD01000250.1 coordinate 7,034, forward strand.
TCCCCGTTAGCGATTTCCAAACCTTTTCTAGCAAAAATAGGTACAAACGCCCCAAGCCGAAGCCCTTGTTCAGGGTTCGAGGCATTGCCATCGAGCGCCCGTTTTTTTACGCCTTGCAAAATCGCAGCCATACGGAAAAAGCTGAACGCAACATAAAAACCCATATCAGGCACGTCGCTTAGCCCGGTGCGCCTGGCGTAAAGCTCCACATATTCCCGATCCTCGGGGATTCCAAGCGCGTGGCGATCTTCTCCCTCCAGCCCGCGCCCCTCGGGGCCAACGGGCATGGCCCACTGCATCAATTGTGCGCCAAGGTCGGCCAAAGGATGGCCAAGGGTTGAAAGCTCCCAATCCAGAATTGCCACAAGCTCCGGCCCATCTGGCGCGAACAGCAGGTTATCAATCCGCCAATCTCCGTGTACCAAAGATGACGTGTCATCGCCTTCGGGAATGTTCCTGTCCAGCCATTCGATCAGCTGATCCATCTGCGTAATTTCGCCCGTTTCGCTGGCGCGGTACTGGCCCGACCAGCGTGAAATCTGGCGTGCGAAATAATTTCCCGGTTTGCCATAATTCGACAATCCAACCGCTTCGACATCTACCGAATGCAAAGCCGCGAGTCCGGCATTCATGGCGTCATAGATTCCGCGACGCTCATCCGGCGTTACATCGGGAATACGCGGATCGACGAAATTACGCCCCTCGATATATTCCATCACGTAGAACATGCTGCCTATGACGTCCTCGTCTTCGCACAGGAAATGCATCTTCGGCACAGGTACACCGGTATCCGCCAGCGCAGACATTACGCGAAATTCACGATCAACCGCATGTGCGGACTTTAGCAATACCCCCGGAGGTTTGCGCCGCAAGACGAACTTGGCCGTGTTGGAGGTCAAAATAAACGTCGGATTAGATTGCCCCGTCGGCGTTTTTTCCGCACTCAGCGGTCCGCTAAACCCATCGATTTGGCCAGACATGTATTTGGCAACGACATCAAGGTCCAGCAGATCAGCCATATCAAACCTTCTCGTTTGTATATTTCCGTAGCTCGCCCCGTGCGATTTGACGGCGGTGAACGGCATCTGGTCCATCGGCCAAACGCAACGTGCGCACATGCGTCCAGCTTGCGGCAAGGCTGGTGTCTTGGCTGATGCCGGCAGCACCGTGCATTTGGACAGCTTCATCAACCACCTTAAGGGCAACACGCGGGGCGGCGACTTTGATCTGGCTAATCCACGGCGCGGCAGCACGCGCATCACCTTGGTCCATCATCCACGCAGCTTTTAGGCATAACAAGCGAACTTGCTCGATTTCCATCCGGCATTCAGCAATTATATCATAATTAGCCCCCATCTGCGCCAGCTTTTTGCCAAATGCCTCGCGCTCCAAGGACCGTTTACACATCAGCTCCAGCGCGGCCTCGGCATGACCAATGGCGCGCATGCAGTGATGGATTCGGCCAGGTCCAAGCCGCCCTTGCGAGATTTCAAATCCACGCCCTTCACCAAGCAGAAGGTCCGTAACGGGAATGCGAACATCCGTAAAACGAATATGCATATGCCCGTGTGGCGCATCGTCGTGGCCGTAAACCTCCATTGCGCGAACAATTTCAACGCCCTTTGCGGCCGCAGGAACCAGAACCATGGAGTGCCGTTGGTGCTTCGCGTCCGCATCCGTTCCGGTTTTCACCATCACGATGTAAATCGCGCAACGCGGGTCACCTGCACCAGAAGCCCACCATTTTTCGCCGTTTATTACGTATTCATCGCCATCGCGAACACAAGTCATCGACATGTTCGTCGCATCGGAAGACGCCACATCAGGCTCTGTCATCAAGTAAGCAGATCGGATCTCGCCGTCCAAAAGAGGCTTCAACCAGCGTTCTTTATGCTCCTCCGTTCCGTAGCGCTCGAAAACTTCCATGTTGCCAGTGTCCGGGGCAGCGCAATTGAAAACTTCGGCGCCTAAACGTGTTTTGCCCATTTCTTCGGCTAAATAGGCGTATTCGACCGTAGTCAGGCCAAAGCCGCGTTCACTATCTGTTAACCAGAAGTTCCACAGTCCCTTGGCTTTTGCATCGTCCTTTAAGCCTTCGAGAATTTCAGTCATGCGTGCCGTGTACTCAAAGCGGTTACCGGTTTTTCCGATCTCGTTGTGAAACTCCTCGTCCAGGGGGGCGATCTGGTTTGTTACCATATCCCGAACCTGTTTAATCAAAGGGCGGACCTTGTCGCTGATACCCAAATCCATAACCGTCTCCTGTTTTGTATCCTCCAATAGTTTGGGCAATTTATGTCACGAGTCGCAAGCAGTAGTTGGGCAATGACGCTGCGAAACCTGCGTAATCATGGCATTGGGGCTTTAGAATAAAGTATGTTCCTCGTCTGGAATGCGGGTAATTTTGAAGGCTTTGTTCGTTTTAAGTGCCCCCAAATGCCCCTTGAATATGGTTTTCGGGCCGCTAGAGGTTCGCCCTTCCAACGATAAGCCCGTTAAAGAGCCGTTAGCCATGTCTAGTAAGTCGCCCTTTTTCATGCCCAGAATGCTGCCTAACGAAACGTCCATTCTGTTCACAATGGTGTCTAGTTCAATAGGGGCATCCACCGCCACGTTGGACATGGCAACACGCCATGTGTCATGTTCCAGCAACGTAGAATTGCGCAGCTCCATAGCCGAGATTTTTTCCATACAGGTTAAAGGTATAGCCAGTTCGAATTGCCCCAAGTTCACGCCTTCAACGTCTTTTATTGCCACCCGCAACAAGGCGTACTTCTTTTCCGCAAGCAGGAACATCAACGGTGCTTTTTCCAACTCGTACCCATGCATGCCCACATCGGTTTCAGTGATCTCTGGTTGATCAAATACCTGCGACAGGATCTTGTTAATAACCAGTTTGAAAATCGCGGCATCTGTATTGGTAACAGGTCGTTCATAGCTTGCGCTTGGGGTCCCGCCCGCCAAATGCGTAATAGCGGTGTTAATAAACGATGAATCAAAGCCGGTCAGGCCGACATCATCACCAAAATTGACAATCCCAAACAAACGCGAGGTCATCGCCTCGATCGTTTTGGTGTGCGAGCTGATTGTACGATCGGAAACGGTTGCCACCACTTCGGTTTCCAGAAAATCAAGAAACACCCGTGCGGTCGCCTTTTCGATATTCTGAACAAGCGAATTCTGCAACGAAGCCTTGGTTTGCCGCACGGCTGCCGCTTCGATTTTTCGTCTCAGGATATTTGTACCGGGGTCAGACACAGAAAAACCGCCTTTTCAATTAGAATAAGGCGGTTTTGGCAGGAAAAGATTTATAGGAGGTTAAGGTTATTCGATAATTTCAACAACCGCACCCGCGCCGACAAACTGGAAAAAATATAACGTTTCTTCGCCACTTCCGTCGCTATTTTTTGCACATTGGATGTTAAAGGCACGCGGCTCTTCACGCGTATCGACATTCAGGATGTTGCCACACTCAAACCCTTGAAGGTGTAAAAACAACTTCAAACCACTGCGCAATTGCTCGTCGGTGTAAGCCGAGGCGCTCGATACGCTGGACAGCAACACAGCAATAAGCAAAAATAGACGGGAGGTTTTCATCTCGAACTCCATAACAAACTACATTTGCAGCCTATATACCGTTTGCACGTTGCATTTGGAATTAGCATTGCACTGTGGTGCGAAAATTGGGCTGTTTCCCGCTTAAGCCTGCGCCAATTTAGCCACATTTGCAGCTATTGCAGGGCAGGGGAAAGGTTCCATATAAGGTGGCAACGCAACATTTACAGGTGAGCTATGAAATTCCTCGACAAGATCCCGTTTCGCACGGCAATCATTATGACAATCTTTCTGGGGCTGGCTCCGTTTACGCCTGAACCGCATGTTTGGGAAAAACTGAAAATGCTGGTGGCTGGTGATCTTGTTAAGCCTATCGATATTTTTGATTTGCTTTTCCATATTGCCCCGGGTCTGGTGCTGCTTGCCAAGATTTATCGGCATAACACAGGTGCAGATCAAAGCGAGAGTTAACGATGTATGAAGACAATCACCTTATAGCGCGATTGCGCTCGGCATCTTTGGGCCGCGAGACGGATGTTTTTGTGCAAGGGAAGGGTGGGCGGACCTTCGGGGCGTTCTTTGCTAATGCGGAACGATATGCCGCTTTGCTTGTTTCCGAAGGCGTGGAGCCGGGCGACCGCGTGGCTGCGCAAGTTAACAAATCGTTAGAAGCGTTGGAGCTTTATGTAGGCACTGTGATGGCTGGCGCGGTGTTCTTGCCGCTTAACCCCGATTACACAGCGTCCGAGATCGCGTATTTCTTGCAAGACGCCACCCCGCACATGTTCGTCATCGACCCTTCGCGCAAATCCGAGATGGCACCTGCCGCAAAGGCTGCCGGTGTTACGCAGGTGTTAACACTGGATGCGAGCGGTGGTGGTACGTTGAGCGACACAGCTTCGTTGTATTCGGAGGGGTTCACACCTTTGCCACGGGCAGCGGATGATCTGGCCGCAATCCTTTATACGTCTGGCACAACGGGGCGCTCCAAAGGGGCTATGCTGACCCATCGTGCGCTATCCTCCAACACCGAAACTCTGGTTGGTTACTGGCGGTTTACCCCTGACGACGTGTTGATCCATGCTTTACCAATTTTTCATACGCACGGGTTGTTTGTTGCCACAAACGTGGCACTTATGGCGGGTTCGGCGATGGTCTTCCTGCCCAAGTTCGATCTAGATGCGATATTTAGCGCGATGTCTAAGGCCACCGCATTGATGGGGGTTCCGACATTCTATACCCGTTTACTAGACGACCCGCGCCTGACCAAAGACAGCGCGCAGAACATGCGGTTGTTCATATCCGGCTCGGCTCCGCTGCTGGCGGAAACCCACGAACGGTGGACA
>DFBD01000250.1:12011-14629 GCA_002367255.1 Rhodobacterales bacterium UBA3089
GGTGTCGAGGTGAAAATCGTGGACGGTAGCGGAGCGGAACAGGGTGTTGACCAGATCGGCTCCATCGAAGTGCGCGGCGATAATGTTTTTGCAGGCTATTGGCAGATGCCCGAAAAAACCGCCGAAGAACTGCGCGATGATGGTTGGTTCATCACCGGTGATTTGGGGGTGAGGGACGATGATGGGTATATCTCTATCGTTGGGCGCTCGAAAGATTTGATCATTTCGGGGGGCTTTAACGTCTATCCCAAAGAGGTCGAGGCCATTATCGACGATCTGCCCGATGTGCTGGAAAGCGCGGTGATCGGCCTGCCACACGCAGATTTTGGCGAAGCGGTCGTGGCGGTTGTCGTGCTGCGCAACCCAACCCTGACGCCCGATACAATTAGCGTGGCAACAGCAGGTAAACTGGCAAAGTTCAAATGCCCCAAAAGCATTTTGATCGTTGACGCCTTACCACGTAACACCATGGGCAAAGTTCAGAAAAAAGCCTTGCGTGAAGAATACGAAAACCTGTTCCGCTAAACCAACACCCTATTTCCAACGATTATGCAGCCAATACCATTGCCCCGGATTGCGCCGGACCTGCACAGCTAAACTGTCGTTGGCCGCTTGGGTCATCGTTGTGGCGTCTGTGGGCGGAATTGGCGCCTCGAATACTATGTCCACGTCCAGCGACCCCTCGCGCCGCGTCCCGTAAACCGGAATCATCGGCAAGCCATACTTCAACGCAATGTTCGCCGCCGCGGTGGAGGTAAGCGCTGGCCGCCCCATGAAATCCAGTGCCTCGCCCTTACTGAACCGTTGATCCAGTAGAATGGCGACCATGCCCCCTGCACGAGCATGTCGAACCATATCGGTTGTACCACGCCGCCCGCTTGGAAAGGCGGGTTTTCCCGCATGTTCGATCTGCGGCACGAAAATACGATCAAAGTAATGGTTGTTGCTGGGGCGATAAATCGCGCCAACCTCCATCCCTTCGGATTTCAGGTAATGACGTGCGGCGTCCCATTGCCCGAAATGCCCCGAAACAATGATAGCACCTGTGCCCGCCGTCGCAGCGTCTCGTAAAACCTGTAACCCGGGGCCAGAGGCATGGCGTAATTCCGGAAACCTTTGGCTGACATCATTGTTAAGGATTTCCACGAACGAGCGGCCAAAATTCCCCCCGACGGCCCGCGTGATCTCCCGAATTTCCTCGGGCGCCATCTCGGGATAGATTTTACGCAGGTTATTCTCGATACGCTGTCGTGCAGGCTTCACATTGGCAATTAAACTACCCAGAAGAGCCCCGCCATACTTAACACGCGGCTTGAAGGGCAAAACCTTGAAGATACCCAAAAACGCCAGCACCAGCGCATACTCGATGCCGTATCGAAGGTTTCCAGGGCGTTTCTTCGGCATCCAAAATCTCGTTCATGTGAGTTAAATAAACGGGCGAGCGGGCACAAAAAAGGCGGGCCTGACACCCGCCTTTGAAATCTTGATGATTATTGCTGCTTAAGCGGGTTAATCATCATCACCATCTGGCGACCTTCCATCTTGGGCATCATATCGATTTTACCCAACTCAGTGATGTCATCCGCCACGCGGTGCAGCAATTTGCGGCCCAAATCCAGATGCGCCATTTCCCGGCCCCGGAACCGCAGGGTGACTTTCACCTTGTCGCCGTTTTCAAGAAACTTGAACACGTTGCGCATTTTCACGTCGTAATCGTGCGTATCTGTATTCGGGCGGAATTTAACTTCCTTAACTTCGATAATCTTTTGTTTTTTACGCGCTTCGGAATCCCGTTTCTGCTGTTCATATTTGAACTTGCCGAAATCCATGATTTTCACGACGGGCGGTTTCGCATTCGGGGAAATCTCCACCAAATCAAGTCCAACCTCTTGCGCCATTTCCAACCCTTGAGCGGGGGATACAACGCCTACATTTTCGCCTTCGGCGCCAATTAGTCGGATTTCTGCGGATGTAATGCGTTCATTAACGCGGGGTCCGGTGTCGCGCTGCGGAGGCGCGTTATGTGGTCTACGGGCTATGGCCTAAGAGTCCTTATGTCATTTTTAACAACCGATACGGGATTCCGCACCAATATAGGATAAGTGTATAATAATGTAGCGTTCGTCAATAGTTTCCAGCGAAATAAGCGTGTTTTGACGTACTTTACACGGATTTAGACAGGGCGACTATCCTTGGTCGTGCTGAAGTTGACATAATTGCATCCAATTTGCGCCATATTTTGGTGAAATATTATATTTATTCACCACTCGGTGGGTAAATGTGATACAGTGATGTCAGGGCATCCTGTGGTTCTGGGATAACTGGTGTAATGAAATGAATATAATCAGTACTGGCAACATTATGGCTTTTGAAATGAAAACGACCCTGGCTTTTATTAGCTTTTTGGTCATCGGCTTTCTCGTTTACCCAATGGTAGTGAATACTCAGTGGGATAAATTAGAGTTCAATTCCCCTCGATCCGAAGTTGCGGCTCCGTCGGGCTCGCTGGATTGGCGGGCTTTAATCTCGGATTAATAAATATGGCCGAGTTCGATTTCGGCCTTATTATTTGAAATCTAACGAAACTCGCATCTCCTAAGCGGATAGTGTTGTGCTGC
>DFBD01000177.1:0-2933 GCA_002367255.1 Rhodobacterales bacterium UBA3089
GTTTTCAAACAGGATGTGGAAGTATTCAAAGCCGTTCAGATCAGCGGCAACGCGGATGTCACCGTCATTCACCAGATGTTTTGCGGCAACCAGTACTTCGGATTCCCCGAACATAAGTTCGGCACGCCAGTCGCTAAGTAGAATACGATGCTGTGGCGACACCAGAAGATCACGCTTTGGTAAACCCACGCCCAGTGCATTGGCTTTGATCCGAATGGGCTGTAAGTGTGCAGACGTGTTGCTAGACATATTCCGCTTGCCGATCCAGGATATGGTCTGTGGGCCGTTATCACGTGTCATGACTACGTCCCCGATTTTCAAATCTTCGACGGCGACCTCTGTGGCAACCGTGGTAATAAGTGTTCCACCAACAAAGCAGATTGGGGGAGGGTCACCAGGGATAATTCCACCATCGTCATATATAACATTAACAGCCCCGTGCGGCATAAAGTTCAACTCGGTTGGAGAATATGTCTCTTCGGGGAAGAAAAAGATACGTGTTCCCAAGCCATCATTGAGCTCAACCGATAATACGTCTGAATTAAGAAAGCTTGGCCCGCCGGTAGAGCCGTCATAAAGCTGGGCATTGTTTGGATCCAATGCACCGTAGAATAAGACGTCAAATTGGTGCCACGTAAGTCCGCCGTCTATTGATACCCATGTGTTTGTGTCGAGCCCGCCAGCGTCATCAATGTTGTCAAGAGTAAGATCTCCTGTGGGATTTGGTGTTACGCCATCGGGTGAACTGGAAAAAAGCACAGTAAACGAGGGGTCAGTTTTTGAGCTAAGAGGGTTGAGATCCGCGTTACCCGCTGGGGGAACCGCAAATCGTGCTGAATAATCTATTACTATTGCCATTAGGCGATCTCCATCAACGATACGCCCTCGGCGCGAATAATATCCCAGCCGCAAGTTAACCCAACAGGGCGAAATCTTTCACTTACAGCTATTTATGTGAACATTAGATGTTTAGACTCGTATTTTCAACCGTGATTTTTTAGAGTGGCAGTTAGCACAAAGCGGGAAGCAAAAATGACCGAGACCACAACATCAGGCTATCAGGTTCTGGCCCGCAAATACCGTCCGGAAACCTTCGCAGACCTTATCGGCCAAGACGCGATGGTGCGGACGTTGAAGAATGCGTTCGAAGCGGACCGCATTGCCCATGCGTTCATCATGACCGGTATTCGCGGGACGGGTAAAACCACCACAGCACGGATTATCGCCAAGGGCCTGAACTGCGTTGGTGCGGACGGCAACGGCGGCCCGACGGTCGAGCCTTGCGGGGTTTGTGACCAGTGCGTTTCCATTCGCGAGGGGCGGCATGTTGACGTTATGGAAATGGACGCGGCCTCGCGTACCGGTGTCGGCGACATCCGCGAGATTATTGAAAGCGTGCATTACCGCGCGGCCTCGGCTCGTTATAAAGTGTATATCATCGACGAGGTGCATATGCTGTCCACCTCGGCCTTCAACGCGTTGTTGAAGACGCTGGAAGAACCGCCCGAACATGTGAAGTTTATCTTTGCCACCACCGAAATTCGTAAGGTTCCGGTGACAGTTCTGTCGCGGTGCCAACGCTTCGATTTGCGTCGGATTGAACCGGAGGTGATGATCGCGCATCTGCGCGAATTGGCGGACAAGGAAAACGCGGCGATCACTGATGATGCTTTGGCGTTGATCACACGTGCGTCCGAAGGCTCCGTTCGGGATGCGCAATCTTTGCTGGATCAGGCGATTGCGCATGGGGCGGGGGAAACCTCGGCTGATCAAATTCGTGCGATGCTTGGCTTGGCAGATCGTGGACGCGTGCTGGACCTATTCGATATGATCATGCGCGGCGATACGGCCGGCGCGTTGAACGAGCTGTCCTCGCAATACGCTGACGGGGCAGATCCCGTTGCAGTTTTGCGTGACTTGGCCGAGGTGACCCATTGGGTAAGTGTCGTGCAAATCTCGCCCGAGGCAGCCGAGGATCCGACGGTTAACCCTGATGAACGTGCGCGTGGTTTGGCGATGGCCGAGGGGCTGCCGATGCGTGCGTTGACCCGCATGTGGCAGATGCTTTTGAAAGCTTTGGAGGAGGTTGCCAACGCGCCGAATGCGATGATGTCGGCTGAAATGTCGATCATCCGTCTGACCCATGTCGCCGATTTGCCCAGCCCCGAAGATTTGGTGCGTAAGCTGCAAGATGCCCCCAAGCCACCCAGCGGTGGCGGCGGTGGGCGTGTGACGGGCGGAGGGGGTGGAGCCTCTGCTGTGTCCGGCAGTGCGACCCGTTCCGTTTCGCAAAGCGGGGCGACCACAATGCTGGCGGCGGAACCGAATATGGACGCGCTGGCGCGGTATGCGCGGTTCGAGGATGTTGTTCAGCTTATCCGCACACGTCGCGATATGAAGCTGCTGGTCGAGGTTGAAAACTATGTCCGGCTGGTTAAGTACAGTCCGGGTCGTATTGAATTCGAGCCGACGGATAGGGCGCCAACGAAACTTGCCTCGCAATTGGCCTCGCGGTTGCAAAACTGGACAGGCGTGCGCTGGGTTGTAACCGTTGCCAGCACGGGCGGTGGTAAAACAATCGGCGAAGTGAAGGATGCGCATCGCAACGATATGCATTCGCAGGCTTTGGCACACCCCTTGGTGCAATCGGTGCTGGTCGCCTTCCCGGGGGCCGAGATAAAAGACGTGCGTGGTAATGAATTCGACGGGTCCGGTAACGAGAGTATAGTGCCGATTGACCCTGACGACGTAGATGATTTGGATGATAACTGGGATCCCCTCGATCCCTTTGGTGAGGATTAAGAAATGCTTAAAGGTTTAGGCGGACTTGGCGATATGGCCAAGATCATGAAGCAGGCACAAGAAATGCAGGGCAAGATTGCCGATGCACAAACGGCGCTGGAAAATGTCGAGGTCACGGGTGAATCCGGTGC
>DFBD01000177.1:3027-3169 GCA_002367255.1 Rhodobacterales bacterium UBA3089
CTGTTCAATGCCGATGATAAAGAAGTGGTCGAGGATCTGATCCTCGCCGCGATCAAGGACGCGCAGGCTAAGGCTGGTGAGGCAATGCAAGCTGGAATGGCCGAGGCAACCGCTGGAATGAAACTGCCCGAGGGCATGAATT
>DFBD01000092.1 GCA_002367255.1 Rhodobacterales bacterium UBA3089
GGAAGCCGAGATGTTCCTTGACGAAATGGGTCTGCAATAGGCTGGTCTCGATCGGCTTATCAAGGCGGGATACGCGCTGTTGTACTTGCAAACATATTTCACCGTTAGCCCCAAAGAAGCCCGCGCATGGACTATCCATGAAGGCACATCAGCCCCGCAAGCGGCTGGCGTTATCCACGGTGATTTTGAACGCGGGTTCATTCGCGCTGAAACCATCGCATACGATGATTTCGTCGAATTCAACGGCGAGCAGGGCGCCAAAGAAGCGGGCAAGATGCGGTCCGAAGGCAAGACATATATCGTTAAAGACGGCGATGTGATGCACTTCCTGTTTAATACCTGATTAACCACCTTTGAAAATCTGCGCCGGAATTTAACATTGGTTAACTTCCGTCGGCCATCCTGTGAATATCGGCAGGAGGGCTCTATGTGGGCGGAACTTCAATTTTTGCGGGCGGAATTCGATTCGCCTGAACGGCAACTGCTTGGGTTGTCGGATATGGAAACGATCTCGATTTCGGGACGGAACTATCTGCTGGTCGCAGGCGCGGCGGATGCAGGGTTAAGCAGTTACGAAATCCTTAACGACGGGTCACTTGTGGCCAGTGACGACGTGTTGTGGTCGATTTCCTCCGGGACGGAGGCGGTCTCGGATCTAACCGTATTCACCATCGACGGATCGACCTATCTGCTGCCCTCAGCCAACGCGGACGACAATCAAACCGTTTATGAAATCGGCGCCGATGGTAGTTTTGCGGTGGCCAACACCTATATGGATGCGGCCTCGACCTATGCGAATTGGGAATTTACCACGGTGGTTGAAGATGGCGCAAACGGCTATCTTTACGGCTCCATTTGGGGGCGTGGCGGGTTTTTTCGGTTTGATCTGCAAGCGGGCGGGACGTTGTCGAACCCGTTCTTGCAAAACGACACGATTGACATGTTTCTGGGCGATGTCAGCGTGATCGAATCCGGCGTCCTGCATGGCAAAACTTTCGTGTTCGTCGCTTCGGCACTGGATGCAGGTTTCCACAGTTTTTCAATTGGCGCGGGTGGTTCGTTGAACCTGCTGGATACGGTTGCGGCCGGGGATGTCGGGTTTAGCGGCATCACGGCGATGGCTGCGGTGGATGTGGGCGCGCGGGCGTTTTTGATTGTGGCCTCGGCGGGCACGGATTCGCTGCTGGTGATGCGGGTGTCTGAATGGGGCGTGATGAACGAGGTGGAACGGCTGGTCGACACCAACGACACACGTTTCGCCGGCGTCACAGCGCTTGAGGTTTTCGAGGCTGACGGGCGACACTTCTTGCTGGCGGGGGGGGCGGACGACGGGATCACTCTGTTCGAGGTAACCTACAAAGGCCAATTGGACGTGCTGGCAACGGTGGCCGACAGCGCCGGGATGACGTTGCAAAACGTCACGGATATCGAAGCCACGGTGATTGACGGTACGGTGAACATCTTTGTTAGCAGCGCAACGGATCATGGGTTCACGCAGTTTTCGATGAATATCCCCAACGGTGCCAATATCATTCATGGTGGTGCAGTTGTCGATATTTTGACCGGCACGGACGCTGACGATACGATTTTCGGCTTTGGCCGCAGTGACGAACTGCGTGGCATGGGCGGGGATGACCGCCTGATTGACGGGCGCGGAAGCGATATGTTGTGGGGGGGCGCGGGGGCGGATGTATTCGAATTTATTGCCGACGGGCGCAAAGACTACATCATGGATTTCGAGCTGGGCGTGGATAAAATCGACCTGCGCGACGCCTCGATGTTGTACTATTACGAGGATATCGTTTTTGTGCCGACCGTTGAGGGTGCAAAGCTGGAATATGGGGATGAACAGGTAATTGTCACCGCCATAGATTCCACCTCGTTAACGATGGACATGTTCACGCAGGACGATTTTATCTTCGGTTAGGCGAAGGGGTTTTCAGGGTAGGTTACCTCGGCCAGATACAGGCCATGCGGTGGGCAAACCGGCCCGCATTTTGCGCGGTCCATGGATTCCAGCGCATGTTTTACCCGCTCGGGGGCCCATGCGCCTGCGCCGACGCGTTCTAACGTACCAACAAAACTGCGGACCTGATTGTGCAGAAAACTGCGGGCGCGGACGTGAAAGCGGTATTCAACCCCGCCGGAATACTCCAGCGTTTCGACGCGTAATTCGTCCAAAGTCTTAACCGGCGTTAACCCTTGGCAGATCGACGAACGAAATGTGGTGAAGTCATGTTTTCCCAGCAAATAATTCGCGCCTTCTTGCATCGCGACGGGGTCAATCGGATGGTTAACCCGCCAGACAGTCCCCTCGTCAAACGTCATCGGCGCACGGCGTTGAACCATGCGAAACAGGTATCGACGTTCGACCGCAGAAAACCGCGCGTGGAAATCATCCGGCACACGCGTCGCATCAACAATCGCGACGGGTTGCGGTTTCATATGGAAATTCACCGCTTGGGAAAGGCGAAACGGGTCCCAGTCCGCCGCCATGTCCACATGCGCAACCTGTCCCGTGGCATGCACGCCCGTGTCGGTACGGCCCGCACCCTGAATGCCCTCGCATTCCGGTTCCAGGATGCGCAAGGCCGCTTCGATACAACCCTGAACCGACGGCACGTTGGGCTGCTTTTGCCAGCCGCAAAACGGCAGGCCATCATATTCGATTTTTAACGCATATCTGGGCATGCCCCCGCGTACCTTGAAAATCAGGGTTTGCCAAGAGACCCTGTAATTCTGCAAACTGCTGACTATATGAAAGGGAACAAAATTTAAGGGGCCGTCGATGGGAATTGGCAGTATCACAGACACAATCGCCCGCGCGGTGGAGGATGCATCCGACGGTGTGACCGAGATGTTCGAACCGGTGATCCGTATCGGTGTGACGGGGTTATCGCGGGCTGGTAAAACGGTGTTTATTACCTCGCTGGTGGCGAACCTGCTGGACCGTGGGCGGATGCCGCAACTGCTGGCGGCCAGTGAAGGGCGGATTGTGTCGGCGTTTTTGCAGCCGCAGCCGGACGATACCGTGCCGCGTTTTGCCTATGAAACCCATCTGGCCGCGCTGACCGGATCCACACTGCATTGGCCGCATTCAACGCGCGCGATCAGCCAGTTGCGCCTGTCGTTGAAGGTGCAACCGCGTGGTCTGATGGCCGGAATGCGAGGGTTGAAAACCGTGCATATTGATATCGTGGATTATCCCGGCGAATGGCTGTTGGACCTGCCGTTGTTAAGTCAAAGCTATGCTGAATGGTCTGAACAGGCATTACAGCAAGCTCGCTCGCAAGGCCGAGCATCGCAGGCCGAGGGCTGGCTTGTCCAGCTTGAGGGCTGCGACCAAACTGCGGAACTGGACGAGCCCACGGCGCAGGATTTGGCACAAGGATTCACTGAATACCTGTCCGCCAGCCGCGAAGCCGGATTTTCCGCCTGTGCGCCCGGCCGGTTCCTGCTGCCCGGTGATCTGGAAGGTTCGCCCGTGTTAACCTTCTGCCCGCTAGAGCGACCGGAAAAACCGCGCTCCAAAATGCTTTATGCGGAATTTGAACGCCGTTTCGAGGCCTATAAACGCAAAGTTGTGAAGCCGTTCTTCCGCGATCACTTCGCCAAAATTGATCGCCAGATTGTGCTGGTCGATACGCTGGGTGCGATTCATGCAGGGCCACAAGCGGTCGAGGATCTGCGCGGCGCGATGGGCGATATTTTGACCAGTTTCCGGCCCGGAAAAAACACATGGCTGTCGAAAATTCTACGTAAACGGGTTGAAAAAATCCTGTTTGTTGCGACCAAGGCCGACCATTTGCACCACACGCAGCACCCGCAACTTACCGCGATCATGCAAGCGATGCTGCGCGATGCCAAAGACCGTGCGGATTTCAAAGGGGCCAGGACTGGCGCGATGTCTATCGCCAGTTTGCGCGCGACCGTCGAACAGACGGTGACACACGAGGGGCGCCCCCTCGATCTGGTGCGCGGCACGTTGTTGGAAACCGGTAAGGCTGCCGCGATGCACGCGGGCGAATTGCCCAACGATCCGGCGCATTTGTTAACACCTGCACGGCAAGGCGCGACAGACTGGCTGGACGGGGATTTCGATGTCATGCGCTTTGCCCCCCCCGTATTGACCCGAAAACCGGGGGATGGCCTGCCGCATATCCGGCTGGACAAGGCCACGCAATTCTTGATCGGAGATCGCTTATGACAGAGGAAACCAAAACCCGTCGTGGTCCTGTGTTGATCGACACCGACCTGCCCGACGCCGAGGCAGAAACCCCGCAAGATGCCTTGCCCGTGCCGGAATCCGAAGGTCACGCCATGCAGCAGGTGACACGGATTGCGGCGCGAAAAACCAGTTGGCTGGGTCGGCTATTTTGGGGTGGAGTTCTCGCATTGATCGGAATGATGGTCTCGCTCGCGGTGTGGGACTTTGTTAACGAACTGCTAACGCGAAATGCGTATCTTGGGCAGGTGGCGCTTGGACTTCTGGCGTTGGTTGGGTTTGTGTTGCTGATCGTGCTGCTGCGCGAGCTTGTGGCGTTCACGCGATTGTCGAAAATTGACGCCCTGCGCCGTGAAGTGGCCGATGCAAAGACGGACGCCAGTTTGCCGGTGGCGCAGAAAATCATCAAAAAGCTCGACGGTTTTTACGCCTCGCGCGAGGAATTGCGCTGGCCGCGCCAGACTGTGGCCGAGCATCAAGATAACGTTTTTGACGGGCCCGACCTTATCGATTTGGCCGAACGCCAACTGATGGCGCCGCTGGATCAAATGGCAGTGTTGGAGGTTCAGACCTCCGCGCGAAATGTTGCCGCCGCAACCGCGTTGATCCCGTTGGCGATGGTTGATGTGCTGGTGGCGTTAACCACCAACGTGCGCATGGTGCGTCGCATTGCCGAGGTTTACGGTGGCCGTGCCGGAACGCTGGGATCATGGCGCTTGCTGCGCGCGGTTGCAACGCATTTGCTGGCGACGGGCGCGGTGGCGATCGGGGATGACATGATCAGTTCGGTCGCAGGGGGCGGGGCATTGTCCAAAGTCTCGCGCAAATTTGGCGAGGGGGTTATTAACGGCGCGTTAACCGCAAGGGTTGGTCTTGCCGCGATGGAGGTTTGCCGACCCATGCCGTTTAACGCCCTCAAGCGCCCCGGTGTATCGGGCATTTTGAAACGTGCCTTGGCAGGAATGCTCAAATAAGCCGGATTGATTAATTCCCCGTTAAAAGATAGCGTTACGCGATTATAGAGGGGTTTTATCGTGGAATATGTTATACTTGGACTTGCAGCCGCTATTGTCGCATTTGTTTTACCTATTTTTTTACTTTTCCGTACACATAATATGAAAGAACAGATCGCGGCGTTGGAACGTCGCGTTCAAAGTTTGAGCGGTGGCGGCGCCGAGCCTGTAGCCCAAGTGGCGCCACAAAAGGTCAAACCGAAGCCTCATCAGCCATGGGAGCCGCCCAAGGAAAAACCCAAAGCACCGATTGCGGCCAAAGTGCCGACCGATCCTGTGCAAAGCGAGCCTGAACAGCCACCAAAAACCCCGAAAGCCTTTGTTTTCAAGCCCGGGACTGGTGAGAAAATCGTCGCGTGGCTTCAAAAGAACTGGTTCTTCGCAGTGGCCGCTGCCTCGCTTGCATTGGCGGGGGTTTTCCTTGTGCAATACGGTGTCGAGAACGGCCTGCTTAGCCCTGAACGGCGCGTGATGGCGTCGATTGCTTTTGGCCTGATCCTGATCGGTGCGGGCGAATTTGTCCGTCGGAAACTTGGTAGTGACGAGGACGGTTCGTTTGAATTGCTGCCGTCTGTATTCTCGGGCGCGGGGTTGGTTTCGATGTTCGCAGGCGTGATTTCGGCGCGAATGATGTACGGGCTGATTGGGCCGGAAATGGCATTTATCGGGCTTGGATTAACCGGTGCTTTGGCCGTGGTCCTTGGCTGGTTCTATGGTCCGCTGTTGGCAATTGTAGGCGTATTTGGCGCCTTGGCCGCGCCGTTTCTTGTAGGTGGCGAGAGCGATAGTAGTCAGTTCCTGCAATTCTATTTCGCTGGAATAGCGGCGGTGGCGTTAACCATTGATACGATCAAACGTTGGGCTTGGTTGTCGGCGCTGGGGTTGATCGGGGCGTATGTGGCGTCTTGGTTGCTGTATGTGGCCAACAGTCACGAGCTGTATTTCATCGCGTTTGCGTTAATCGTGATGGCGCTTTCGGTTGCTATTCCGATGCGAAGTGCGACTCCGAAACATGCAGGGGCGCGTGTTCTTAAGCTGGATTGGCGTAAGAAATCCAAGGATAACGCACCAAAGGAAAAAGGCCATTCCGAGTTCCCGACCCGTCTGGCGGCTGGTGCGATCATGGCCTCGTCGGTTTTTGTTGGCATGGCTTATGTGATCGACCCGTCGGTTTTCTGGCTGGCCGTTGCAGGCATCGTGATTCTGCTGGTTGCCACGATTATCTGGATGGAAGAGGCCCCCGCCTTGCGCGATATGGCGTATCTTCCGGCCGCAATCGGGCTTGGCATTATGGGGTTGGAGGCCGGAAGTCAGAGCGGCGTTCAACAAGCGTGGCTTGATGATGCGCTGCGCCCTGAGCTGGATTTCGCCTCGCCCGTGATGGCGGTTCTGTTGTTTGGGGCGCTGGGTATCAGTCTGTTGTTTGCGTGGCGTAGTTCGCGAAATGCCGAACTTGTAAAGGTAGACGCGGCGATTGCTGCCGTTTACGCCCCGATTGCCGCGATCATTGCCGAGGTGGCGTGGGCACCAAGTTACGTGTTGGGCTCCGGCAACTGGGCGCTTTACCTGTCAGTGATTGCGATTGCGATGACGGTGCTGGCGGAACGCTTCTCGCGCAAAGACGGGGAAGACAGGTTGCGCACGGCGATGTTTGCATTGTCCGCCATTTCGATGCTTAGCTTCGTGTTGATCGTGATAGTTGGATCGTTTGCCTTAACGCTGGCCTTGGGCGTTATGATCGCGGCGGCTTCGTGGATGGGGCGCAAGTTCGATTTGCCGCTGTTTGATCGTTATGTGCAGGTGGGCGTTGTAACGGTGTCATGGCGACTAGTGCTTGATCCGGGTGTGATCTGGGCGTTTGATGCTGAATTATGGCAGGCGATTTTGGCATTTGTCGGGGTTATCGGGCTGCTGGTTGCTGCCTATTTGCTGAAGCGCAAAAATGTGCGTCAAGGCGTGGTTGTCATGCTGGAATCCGCGATATGGTCACTGTCGGGTATTTTCTTCACCGTGATGTTAAGCAGGTATTTCGATCATATTAATCTTGATGCAGGGTATCTGGGGTTCTCGTTGATCGGGCTTATCTGGCTGATTTCCAGCGCAAACCAGTTGTATCGGGTTCGCGATGGCGTCGAGCTTCGACGCACAAGGATCACGTTGGCCTCGATCTATGCGGTGCTGGGCGGGGCTTTGATGGTGGTTTCGGTGATCGGCGTTAATCCGTTGAACGGAGCGTGGGAGCGGGCAGATATCGGCGGACCGTATGTGTTGGACAGCATTTTTGCCGCCTATGCTCTGCCGGGTCTGCTGTTGGCGTTGGTGGCGCTGCGGTTTAAACATTTGGGCAAGGGTTTGCGCAAATGGCTTGGCGTGATCGGAGCGCTTCTGGTGGCGTTCTACATCGGGTTGGAAATCCGGCGCTTCTGGCAGGGCAATAACATTAGCTCCTATAAAGGCACGTTAGACGGCGAACTTTACAGCTATACCGTTGCCATGATGTTGCTTGCCGTTGCGCTGCTGGTGATGGCGTTTATGCGCCAGTCCGCGCTATTGCGCCGTTTGGCCTTGGTAGCGGTGGGGCTGACGGTGGCGAAGGTATACCTGATTGATATGTCAGGGCTGGACGGTCTGCTGCGCGTGGTCTCTTTCCTGGTGTTCGGGCTGGTGCTGGTCGCGATGGCATGGGGCAATCGGATATTGCAAAAGAACGAAGCGAAGGGCGAAGATGTGTCACCGACCGCCGAGCCGTAGGCGAGGCTTGGTCCAACGGGAGGGGTTTCGTTTTGCATAGCAAAACGACGACCCTGACGGGCGGGAGGGTTTCGGCCCTTTTCGGTTGGGGGTGGCCTCGCTTCGCTCGGCGGTTGCGCTAGCCTAAATCCAGGTCCGGTATATCACCGTATTTGGCGCGGGCTTGCACGACGCCCATTTTCAACCCACGGCCAATACGGTGGGCGAGGTCGGACCATGCGGCGGCTTGTTCAGGGCGCAGCTTTTCTTTCAGCACCACGTCGAACAGGTCCAGCCAGACAGCGAAGTGTTCAGCTTCGACCGCATCGCGCTCGGAGTGCACTTTTTGCGGGTTGCCGTCGTAGGAGCGTTCAAACAGGATCGCATTACGCCAAAATGCGGCGATCTTTTCCTCATGTGCCATCCATGCTTTTGGCAAGGGTGGCAGGCTTTGGAAGAATACGGGGGCCAGAACCTCGTCTTCGCGCACACGGGCGTAGAACTCGGTTACCACCATGTCAATTTCATCTGCGGTTATCGGAAACCGCGGGGGAAGGGCGTTCAAAATACAACTATGAACAATATGCCAAGGCCAACAGCCGTCCAGATCAACGTGTTGAACATGGAGCGCAGCAGGCCAAACTCGCTATCTGGATCAATGCCCAGTTTTGCGGTTAAAACAGTGCCGGGCCAAAGAAATGCGCGGCGGATTTTGTCTAGCAGGTTCATCGGGTATTCCTTTTCGTTT
>DFBD01000262.1:0-2801 GCA_002367255.1 Rhodobacterales bacterium UBA3089
GGGGCCGTCCGCCGTTTGGTGGCCGAAGGGGCCCTAAACCTGTCCGCCTCCGGCCGTGTTTCCACGCCCGAGCTGTCCAATGACCGTATCGAAGAACTGGCCTGCCTGCGCGCCATGCTGGAACCCGAGCTTGGTTCACGCGCACTACCCCGCGTCCACCCCGCCCTTATCGAACGTTTGCAAAACATTAACGCCGTAATTGCCGAAAAAATCGTCAAAGCCGACGCCACCGGATACGTCCGTGCCAACCTCGACTTCCACCGCACGTTATACCTACGTGCCCAAAGCCCTGCGATGTTGGCCTTGTTGGAAACCGTCTGGCTGCAATCTGGCCCGACCATGCGGGCGCTCTATTCCCGACTGCCGAGAACACAGGCAAGCGAAAAGCACCGCTCCATCCTTGCTGCCCTGCGCGCAAATGATGAACCTGCACTTCGAACCGCCATCGCCTCTGATGTGACGAGCGGCTTGAAAATGCTTCTAACCTAATTCCAAGGATTTCTTGATGATAAGCATCGCCGCCCTGATCGTAGCCGTTCCCGCCGCTATCGGAATACGGAAACGGAACGAGATCAAGCGCCTGATGGCCGTTAACGCATTATTTTCCGAAAAGAATATCGTCACCAATTTCAGCAATATGGATGCGATATTCTTCAGCACCAACCTTGGTGTGCCAGATGCTCCGGCCTCCGATTTACCGCATGAACCGAAAACCATGCCCGATGGTCTGGGCGGTTGGATCGAGGATCGCTCCGTCACCGCACTCGTCGTGCTAAAAGACGGCAAAATCGCGCATGAAGGCTATTTCAAAGGCACCACCCCCGAGGATTTACGGATTTCATGGTCTGTCGCCAAAAGCTTCCTATCGGCCCTGATGGGGATCGTGATTGCTGATGGTGATATAGCATCGATTGACGACCCCGTTACCAAATACGCCAAAGACCTTACAGGTTCCCCATACGAAGGTGCGACCATCCGCAACGTTCTGAACATGGCCAGTGGCGTAACCTTTAACGAGGATTACTTATCTTTCAGCTCCGACATCAACAAAATGGGTCGCGTGCTGGCACTGGGCGGTTCCATGGATAAATTCGCAGCCGCCGTGAAGGGCCGCGACCGCGATGCCGGGGTCGGGTGGCAATACGTTTCCATCGACACACATATCATCGGCATGATTATCCGCGGCGCAACGGGCCGTGAAATCCCCGAGTTAATGGCCGAAAAACTGCTGGCCCCGCTTGGGCTGGAAGTTGACCCGTATTACCTGACCGACGGCAAAGGTGTGGCCTTCGTTCTGGGCGGGTTGAACCTACGCACCCGCGATTACGCCCGCTTCGGACAGATGTTCGCACAAGGCGGGATGTATAACGGCCAACAAGTCGTTCCCGCCGATTGGGTCACAGATTCCACCGCCATCAGCGCCCCGACCGAGGCTGGCGAAACCCAATACGGTTTCCAGTGGTGGCTGGCCGCCGATGCCAAACCTGGCGAATACTTCGCGCGCGGCATTTACGGCCAGTACATATATATCGACACCGACAACAACGTAGTCGTCGCCTCCAACGCCGCCGACCGCGAATTTGAAGAAGAAGGCTCCTTCGAGCAAAACCTCGCCATGTTTCGCGCGATTTCTACGGGATTACGTTAAAATCGGAAAGCGCCCCGCTCTGTAACAAATTCTGTAATACATAGGTTACTGACAGCGCGTCATCTAATGCATCGTGGCCCTTTAATGGCGGATGTTCCAATTCAAAATACGCAGCCAGCTTATTACTGCTGGTTTTCTTGATGTCCTCATATGGCATTCCAGCCAACAGCAGCAGCTTGCAAGCGTTGTCAAATCTGTTTGCTGGAATGATCGGCGCGATATTCGCGATATAACAACTGATTGCCATCATGTTGAGTTCATCTTTACCCCAAGACCAAAAATTTGCCCCGTTCGAAAACTTTTCTAAATCGATAAGCGCCTGCTCCAAGGAAATACCATCCGCCCTTATTATCTCCTCTGTAACACCTGTGAGTTGCGTAAAAAATGGATCAATGTCGTAATCCTCACCGTGACGATCCGTTGGTCGCACATAAATCCGCTTCGCATCAAGAATTGGAAACCCATCGCAGAGCCCCAGCTTTACTGCGCCGATTTGTGCAATAACAGGATCGGGATCAAACGGGCCGCACCAATACCGCCGTTGCGCATCCTCTATAACAAGAAACTCACAGTCAAAAATAATGGCTGTATCCATTTTCAAAATACTCCCTGTGCTAAAATACTTCCGAATAAATTACTCGATACACCCTTCCAAAAACGCCTCAACCTCGTCAGCCCTAGGAATAGCCGCCGCCGCACCCTCTTTCGTGACCTGAATAGCCGAAGCAGCAGACGCAAAGGTTAACGCATCCTTTGCTGATCGACCCAGATTGAGCGCGGCCAGAAAATACCCCAGAAACGTATCGCCAGCACCCGTTGTATCCACCGGATCAACCTTGAAGGCATCCACGGAAATAACCTCTTCACCTGATTGTAAAGTCGCACCATCGGCCCCGCGCGTGATCAATACCTGCGCCACCGGAAGGCCAGTCGCCGCAACACCCAATGCCTTGGACAATTGTGCCGCCTCAATATCGTTAACAACAAGTAAATCCGTAACGGGCAGCATTGCAGCAGCCACCTCGGCGTCAAATGGTGCCGCAGCATACGCCACGCGCATGCCCTTCGCTTTGGCCGCCTTCGCCGCATAAACCCCGAGGTTGGTTTCGTTTTGCAACAGCAACCAATCGCCCGCGCCAGCGTCAGTTAATGC
>DFBD01000262.1:2881-4762 GCA_002367255.1 Rhodobacterales bacterium UBA3089
TTTTCTGCCGCATCATCGACGTTAATAATCGCGTGTCCCGTCGGCACATCGATAACCGACAGATACCGCGTATCAACACCTGCATCCGTCATTTGATCTGCCAGCCACCCACCGTCGGCCCCGATCGCACCGATATGAAACACCTGCCCGCCAGCCTTCGCCACCGCAATAGACTGGTTCGCGCCCTTACCGCCAAGCCCGCTGTTGAACGATGTGGAGGCCAGCGTCTCCCCCGGTTCCGGCAAGTGCGGCACGCGATAAACGTGGTCGATATTCACGGACCCGAGGTTGTAGATCGCCATGTCAGCCCACCTTACATGCAGCCATAATCGCCATGTTCAGGATGTCGTTAACGGTCGAGGTGGTTGAACAAATCTTAACCTGTTTATCAATGCCCGTCAGGATTGGGCCGATTACAGTCGCCCCGCCCATTTCCTGCATCAACTTCACCGAAATCGACGCTGAATGCCGCGCAGGCACCACCAAAATATTCGCCGGACCAGTCAAGCGACAGAACGGATATTGCTTCATCACGTCCGGGTTCAAGGCCACATCTACGGTCATCTCGCCATCGTATTCAAAATCAACCTTGCGCTTGTTCAGAACATCGATGGCCATTGTCATCTTCTCGGCCCGCTCGGATCGTGGATACCCGAAGGTAGAGAAACTGGCCAATGCCACGCGTGGCTCCAACCCCAAGTCCCGCGCCAAGGCTGCCGCGCGTTCGGAAATATCGGCGAGGTCCTCTGCCTCGGGCCATTCATGCACCAGCGTGTCGGCAATCAGCACCATGCGGCCACCAGCCAAAACGGCGGTAATGCCAACGGCGCCGCCTTCTGTCGAAGCGTCGAAAACATGGTTAATCTGGCTAAGAACCTGCGCCGATTTACGTGTTGCGCCTGTAACCATGCCATCAACATGGTCGTGCGCCAGCATCAAGGATGCAAACACGTGCCGGTCCCGCGAGGCCAGAACATGGCAATCCCGTTTATCAAAGCCCTTACGTTGCAGGCGGTTGTATAAGTACTCTTTATATTCCTTCAAATGCGTAGTCGTAGCCGCATTAACCACTTCGATCTCGTCGATCGCTTCGGGCATTCCGGCGGCCTCAAGGAAACCGGCAACCTCCTCGGGGCGTCCAACCACGACAGGCTGACCCAACCCTGCACGCCGATAGGCAACCGCCGCACGTACAACGCGGGCATCATCCCCTTCGGCAAAAAGAATCCGGGCATGTTCACGTTTGGCGCGCACGTTCAGCGATTGTAAAATCGAGGCCGTCGGATCCAGACGCGCCTTAAGGCTTAGCTCATAAGCCTCCATATCGATAATCGGTCGCCGCGCGACACCTGTATCCATCCCCGCCTTCGCAACAGCAGGCGGAATAATATAGATCAGACGCGGATCAAACGGCGTTGGAATGATGTAATCACGCCCAAAGGTTAATTTTTTGCCATAAGCCAATGCCACTTCGTCGGGCACATCCTCACGCGCCAAGGCCGCCAACGCCTCGGCACAGGCGATTTTCATTTCGTCGTTGATCGCACGGGCGTGGATATCCAGCGCACCACGGAACAGGTATGGAAACCCTAACACGTTGTTAACCTGATTGGGGTAATCCGAACGGCCCGTCGCCACAATTGCATCTTCACGAACGGCGTGCGCATCTTCGGGGGTGATTTCGGGGTCAGGGTTGGCCATGGCAAAAATTACCGGATCGGCTGCCATGCTTCGTACCATATCCGCCGTTACTGCGCCCTTGACGGAAACGCCGATGAACACGTCCGCATTATCCATCGCCTCGTCCAGAGTACGGGATTTCGTGTTCGCGGCATGCGCCGACTTCCACTGGTTCATCCCCTCGGTCCGGCCCTGATAAAT
>DFBD01000262.1:4881-6709 GCA_002367255.1 Rhodobacterales bacterium UBA3089
TTCTTACCTGAAAGATGCAACGCATTGATCAGCCCCGCCGCACAAATCACCGCCGTGCCGTGCTGGTCGTCGTGGAAGACCGGGATGTCCATCTCTTCCTTTAGACGCTGTTCGATAATGAAACATTCCGGTGCTTTGATATCTTCAAGGTTAATCCCGCCGAATGTCGGGCCCATCAGGCGGACGGCTGCGATAATCTCGTCAGCGTCTTGAGTGTCCAGCTCGATATCTATGGCGTTAACGTCTGCGAAACGTTTGAATAGAACCGCCTTGCCTTCCATCACCGGCTTGGACGCCAGCGCCCCAAGGTTCCCCATCCCCAAAATGGCCGAGCCGTTGGAAATTACCGCCACCAGATTGCCCTTGGTGGTATAGTCATACGCCGTTTCAGGATTATCCGCTATCGCCTGCACAGGGGCCGCAACACCTGGCGAATAGGCCAGCGAAAGATCGCGCTGCGTTGCCATCGGCGTGGAGGCGTTAACCTCGATTTTACCCGGTGTAGGCTCAAGGTGATAGGCCAGCGCCTCTTCGTCGGTAACTTTGGTATTCTCGGACATGTCTCTGCTTTCGAGCTTAAGATTAGTTAAGCAAACCTTACGCAGAGTTTGGCCCGACTACAACCTACCCGCCGCCAATAAGAATCCCTACTGCCAGTACCAAGCCACCCCCCAGAACAACCTGAAAAATCGCCTTTCTGAACGAGGTTTCCATGTACCGGTTTTGAATCCATGCAATCGCCCAAAGTTCGACGAACACAACGAAAAATGCGATAAATGTCGCAGTCCAAAAGTCCGCAATCAGATACGGCAGCGCGTGGCCCAAACCACCCAACGTCGTCATAATTCCCGACGCCAACCCACGTTTCCATGGCGCACCACGGCCCGAGATTACACCATCATCATGCGCGGCCTCGGTAAACCCCATCGAAATCCCCGCCCCGATTGACGCGGCCAGGCCCACCAACAATGTCGTCTTCGGGTCTTGCGTGGCAAATGCGGTGGCAAAAATCGGTGCCAATGTGGAAACCGAGCCATCCATCAACCCCGCCAACCCAGGCTGCACCCATGTCAATACAAACTGGCGGTGCGCGGTGGCTTTTTCAGCGTCTCCCGCCTCTGTTTCCAGATCGACAGACATCTTGGCCGCGGACTGTTCATGTTGCCCTTCGGCCTCGGCGAGATCCCCCAACAGTTTCCGTGTCGCCGGATCAGAAGATCGCCCCGCGGCGGTCAGGTAAAAATTTTGCGCATCGCGCTCCATTTTCTGGGCTTCTTCACGAATGCGCTCCAGTCCAAGGTTTTGCACCAACCAGACGGGGCTGCGGTTGTAATACCCTGCCACGTGTTCGCGGCGGATCAACGGAATCACATCGCCAAATCGAGTGGTGAACGCGTCAATCAGCATCTTACGGTGGCTGTTTTCCTCGTCTGCCATTTCATCAAAAACCGCTGCTGTTGCCGGATATTCTTCGCGCAATTCCTGCGCATAGGTCGCATAAATCCGCGCGTCATCCTCTTCTGACGAGATTGCGAGGGCAAGCACCTCGGCCTCGGAAAGGTCTTTGAAATTACGACGGTTCGTGAATGACTGTAGCATGGATCACCTCTTTGGAATGATTCTAAAGTAATGCGTTATTCACCTCTTCGCAAGTGGTTCCACAATCCGCATTAGCATGCTAGAAATCCCGAACCACCAACGCTTAGGGGCTGCATCGCACATGGCTGCAAAAGACAATTCGGTTACGCCCATGATGGCGCAGTATCTGGAGATCAAAGCGCAGTATCCAGACGCGCTGCTGTTTTATCGCATGGGCGATTTCTACGAG
>DFBD01000167.1:0-21978 GCA_002367255.1 Rhodobacterales bacterium UBA3089
GTTTTGAAATGGCCGATATTGTGCGGGTTCAGTATACAGTTACTGACGAAGCATTAGTTGACGAGCTTGTTCCTGCACTTGGCGAAGCTATGAAAGACATCCGCCCAGCCGCGACTATGGTCATCGCAGGCTTGATTGAACCAGAAATGCTGGTGGAAATCGAAGTCACCGCGTTCAAAGGGTAGCCATGGAAGATTGGCAAAATGCGGGTTTTGGCGTTTATGTGCACTGGCCATTTTGCATGCACAAATGCCCGTATTGTGATTTCAACAGCCATGTTTCACGGGAAATAGACCAAACGAAATGGCGTGAAGCGCTTCTGTCAGATATTCGCCGAAGTGCTGAGCAGTTGCCGGATCGGCAGGTCGATACTGTATTTTTCGGCGGCGGGACACCAAGTCTGATGCCACCTGAAACCGTAGCAGCGGTGATCGAGGAAATCGGGAGCGCTTGGCGGTTTTCCCCAAGTGCCGAAATATCATTAGAGGCCAATCCAACTTCGGTTGAGGCGGGACGCTTTGCCGGGTATTCCGATGCTGGAGTGAACCGCGTCTCCATGGGCATTCAGTCGTTAAGGGACGCGGACCTAAAGGCGCTTGGCCGTATGCATTCTGTTGCCGAAGCTCGTGCCGCTTTTGATATTGCCCGTAAACAGTTTGATCGCGTTAGCTTCGATTTGATTTATGCACGCCAAAACCAGACGGCTGATGACTGGGAATTGGAGCTATCTGAAGCCATTGATATGGCCGTAGATCACCTGTCCCTATATCAGTTAACTATCGAAAAAGGCACACGTTTTGGCGATATGCATGCACGTGGATCGTTGCGAAACCTTCCAAATGACAATTTGGCAACAGATATGTATTTTCGGACGCAAGAAATTTGCGAACGGTATGGTTTGCCTGCATACGAAACCTCGAACCACGCACGGGCTGGTGCGGAAAGCCAACACAACCTGATATATTGGCGGTATGGCGATTACGTCGGGATTGGACCAGGAGCGCATGGGCGTATTTCTGTTAATGGCCAAAAATTAGCCATAGAAACCTATTCGGACCCAAACCTATGGATAGAGCGGGTTGGCAAAACCGGTTGGGGAAGAAAATCTGTCGAAGTTGTGAGCGCAGAGGAACAGGCAAATGAATACCTTATGATGTCTTTGAGATTGGCAGAGGGTAGCGATTTGGCTCGCTATGCTGCGTTAAAAGGCAGTGGTCTGTATGCGTCTAATCTTGAGGAAATGTTGTCCTCCGGATTTGTTTCACAGGAAGGCGATATTATCAAAACCACTTCGAAAGGCCGGCCATTGTTAAATGCCGTCCTTCGACAGCTGTTGGCTTAAGTGATGCGGATTATATGGTTAACGTTTGGTGTATTAAGTGTGCTGGCAGGCTTCGTCGGTGTTTTCCTTCCCGTGTTGCCAACTGTGCCGTTCCTATTGCTCGCTATGTTCTTTTTCGGAAGGTCGTCCCAAAGAGCGCACGACTGGTTGCTAACACATAAAACACTAGGTCCCGGCCTTCGCGATTGGCAAGACAGTGGTGCGATCAGTCGTAAATCCAAGTACCTGTCTGCTGGGTCTATGGTGGTAGTATTCGCCATATCCGTGTTGTTCAAGATGCCGGTATATGTACTTATAATTCAGATAGTTATACTTCTATCTGTTTCATACTTCATTTGGACAAGGCCCGATGCGTAGTCACTGTGACAAAAGCTGACAGAGGCCGTCTAACTGCTCGAGGTCAGCGTATTTGATCCGCAACTCTCCGCTTTGACCACCTGCTTTGTGATCTATACTAACCTTCACGCCAAGATGCGCGGCCAAGTCATTTTCGATAGCCCGTGTGTCTGCATCCTTGACAGGCTTCAGCCGCCGCTTCTGCTTCACGCTTGGTGTTTGCTTCTTGGCCAACGCCTCTGCTTGTCGAACGGACAATCCTTTCGACATAATCTCGCGCGCCAGCGCCACCGGATCATCTGCGGGGACCAATGCCCTTGCGTGGCCTGCGGAAATTTGACCGTTTTGCAGATACTCTTGTACCTCTGGTGGTAGATTTAGAAGACGAAGAAGGTTTGCGATATGACTACGGCTTTTGCCCAAGGCATCGGCCATTTTTCCCTGAGTGTGGCCGAATTTATCCATCAGCTGGCGATACCCCATCGCCTCTTCTATTGCGTTCAAATCTGCGCGCTGAATGTTTTCGATAATGGCTAGTTCGAGCACCTCTGTATCTGTCAGCTCGCGGATTAGAACCGGAATGCTGTGTAACTTCGCTCGTTGAGCCGCACGCCAGCGACGTTCCCCGGCAACAATTTGATAACCGCCTTGATTATTTGGGTCGGGCCTGACGATTAACGGCTGGATCACACCTTTTTCCGCAATGGATGCGGTCAGATCTACCAGATCCTTTTCGGCAAATGTTCTGCGCGGTTGATCTGGATTAGCAAAAACTTTATCAATTGGCACGTCAGTATCGCTAGGTCGATGGGTCGCCGCCGGTTGGGCGCTATTCCCCTCGTCAAGATTCACATCCGCTAACAATGCGGAAAGACCGCGACCTAAGTTTTTACGTTCAGTTTTCTTAGCCATTTTTCAACATTTTCAATCTGTTACATTGTCATTCATACGCCGAAGCAACTCAGCCGCTAGTTTTTGATACGCAATACTGCCAGAACTTCTATGGTCATAAATCAACGCTGGAACCGAATGCGATGGAGCCTCGCTAAGTCGGATATTACGCGGAATAATGGTTTTGTAAACCAAATCGCCAAGGTTCTCTCGCACATCGTCCTCGACTTGCTTGGACAGGTTATTACGACGATCATACATCGTAAGCACGATTCCCTGTATACTTAACTTAGGGTTTAAAGATTGCTTGACCTCCCGGATGGTCAACATCAGCTGCGACAGACCTTCAAGCGCAAAAAACTCGCATTGCAAAGGAACAAGAACGGAGTCCGCTGCAACCATCGCGTTTACGGTTAATAAGTTTAGCGACGGCGGGCAGTCTATTAAAATGTAATCGAAGTTACAGGACAACGCCTCGCCAGATGTCAGCGCCTTTTTCATTCGCAACACACGATTTGGATCGTTCACCATGTCCACATCTACGGAACTAAGGTCGTTTGTTGAGGGTGCGATAAATAAATTAGGGATCATCGTTTCCTGTGCGATAGCTGGAAGCGTGGTGTCGCCCAAAAGCAAATCGTAGGTTGTCAGCTCTCGCATGTCGGGCGAAATACCTAACCCGGTAGAAGCGTTTCCTTGTGAATCTAAATCAACTAGCAAGACTTTTCGGCCAATAGCCGCTAATGCTGTACCCAAATTTATTGCAGTCGTGGTTTTCCCGACGCCACCCTTCTGATTGGCCACAGCAATTATTACAGAATGTTTAGCAGGCGTATTTGTGCTTTTAGACACGTTTGAATTCTCCGATGCGGAGTATAACTGCATCTGAATCAGTTATACTGGGAAATGTCTCGTATGCCATATGCCAACAAGATGAGGCTTCGGTCAATTCCGAATCGACCCGCGCTCCCTTAGGAAACAAAGAAACGCCATTCGATTTACGGTGTTTTTCCGTAAATTCAAGAAGTTGTGTAAGCGAAGAAAGAGCGCGGGCAGACAATATATCTGCGTTCTGAGCCTCAAGTAATTCTATTCTTTTCGTAACGACTTGCACCTTGACGCCCATTTCTCTAGCGGCAGCCTGAAGAAATACCGATTTCCTTCTGTCGCTTTCAACCAAAGTTATGACCAAATCCGGCGCCTTCTCTGCAGCGATAGCGGCAATAACCAACCCCGGAAATCCAGCACCTGACCCGATATCCAGCCATGACTTCGCATTTTTAGGTGCCAACGCCCAAAGCTGTGCTGAATCTGCTATATGACGATGCCAAACACTGGAAATTGTAGACTTTGCCACCAGATTTATCTTTGGGTTCCACTTAACCAAAAGCGCCGCATACACTTGCAAGCGATCCATTGTTTCACGTGAAACATCGAAGGTTTCGGCAAAGTTTGCTTGCGAAACATAACCCCCGCTCATGCCGAACGCTTCTTTTTAGGTTTGCGTATATTGGCAAGTATCAAGGTCAACCCAGCCGGAGTCATTCCGTCAATACGCCCTGCCTGCGCTAATGTAGCTGGCTGAATCTGCGTTAATTTTCCCCGCAGCTCATTAGATAACCCTACAATGCTTTCATAATTGAAGCCCGGCGGTATCCGCAACGCCTCATCCCGCCGCATTGCCTCAACGTCACTTCTTTGACGATTTATGTAATGAGCATATCGCGCATCGTTCTCTACCTGCTGTGCAATTTCCACTGGGATATCTGATAGTTCCGGCCAGATTTCCGATAGCTTGGAAATGTTAACGTCTGGGTAGGATAGCAGATCTAGGGCGCTGCGGCGAACGCCATCCTGATTGACCTTGATACCGCATTCCTCAGCTTCCCTCGGGGATACAGACAGGCTTTCGCAATCCGCCCTAGCTTTACCCATAGACTTAAGACGCTTATCAAATTGCGCTTTGCGTTGGTCTGAAACACAGCCGAGAGAAACTCCAATCGGTGTTAACCGTTGGTCAGCATTATCGGCACGCAAAGACAGGCGATATTCGGCACGCGACGTAAACATCCGATAAGGTTCCGAAACACCACGTGTCACCAAATCGTCGATCATTACGCCGATATAACCATCCGCACGATCAAAGAGTATTGAATCACGGCCCTTAACTGCCAATGCAGCATTTAAGCCCGCCACAAGCCCCTGCGCGGCTGCCTCCTCGTATCCGGTGGTACCATTAACCTGACCCGCAAAGTAAAGACCGGGCGCAGCTTTAACCTCTAAAGTGGAGCGCAAAGCCCTTGGGTCTATATAATCGTACTCGATAGCATATCCTGGCTGTAGGATTTTAACACTCTCTAGGCCTTTAATTGATGTCACATATGCCTCTTGAACGGGCAACGGAAGCGAAGTCGAAATTCCGTTCGGGTATATAGTGGCATCATTAAGACCTTCCGGTTCCAAGAAAATCTGATGGCTCTCTTTATCAGAAAACCGAACGATTTTATCTTCTATCGAAGGGCAATACCTTGGGCCAACACCTTCAATCTGCCCACCATACATTGCTGACCTATCAAGGTTTTCCCTAATAATATCATGCGTCTGACTGTTGGTGTGTGTAATTCCGCAAGAAACCTGTCGTGCAGTTGGCGCATCTGACATGAACGAGAACATCGTTGGTATATCATCACCTTGCTGCATCTCCAGCCCGTCCCAATTAATGGTGCGGCCATCCAGTCGTGGAGGTGTGCCCGTCTTCAAGCGACCTAGTGGTAAACCCAGCGCGTCTATTCGTTCCGCTAACGCTATAGATGACTTATCCCCCATCCGGCCACCAGTATGGGTTTGATCACCAATGTGGATTACTCCACGCAGGAATGTCCCAGCCGTTAAAATTACCGCTCCGGCAGTAATTTCGCTGCCATCACCAAGAACAACCCCTTCAACACAACCTTTCGAAATGATCAAATCCGAAACTTCCGCCTCCAGAACCGTTAAATTCAGTCGATCTTTGAACTCTGCCTGCATAGCCGCTTTGT
This sequence comes from Rhodobacterales bacterium UBA3089, assembly GCA_002367255.1. GTDB lineage: Bacteria > Pseudomonadota > Alphaproteobacteria > Rhodobacterales > Rhodobacteraceae > NORP23. The sequence goes on from DFBD01000167.1 coordinate 5,608, forward strand.
AAATCTGGCGATCTGCTTGCGCCCGCGGCCCTTGAACCGCTGGCCCTTTCCGACGGTTTAGAAGACGAAATTGAATGCCAGCTCGGTCCGCCACACGGCCCATCACCCCATCCAGCGCGTCGATCTCTCGAACAAGGTGACCCTTTCCTAGCCCACCGATTGCAGGGTTACAGGACATTTCACCAATTTTATCGAACGCAAGCGTGATTAGAACTGTCTTCACACCCATCCGGGCCGCCGCCTGCGCTGCCTCGGTTCCTGCGTGACCACCACCAATTACGATTACATCAAACGTATGTTTCACGTGAAACACTCCTATTTTCCGATACAGAAGCTGGAAAATATCATGTCTAAAACATTCTCCACATCTACACGGCCTATCATAGAATCGAGGGATCGCAAGGCCTGGCGCATGTCTTCTGCGGCCAGATCAGACCAGTCTGCCCCAGACTTCACATGAATTTCCGCACTATCAAGTGCTGTAACTGCGTTTATCAAGGCAATACGGTGCCGCTCTCTAACAGCCGAACTAGCCCCGGCGGCACGGCTTGAAAGTTCTTCAGAAAGTAAGCCTAGCAACTGCTCCACGCCTTCACCTGTTAGCCCGGAAACAGATAGTCCATCTGTTCGGGTTACGTCCGCCTTACCGTACGCGATGATATCTCCTGACCGAAATGTGACACCCAAATTTTCGTAGGCGTCGCCGGGTTCAAGCAAAAACACCCGAATATCTGCCGTCTCTGCGCGGGATTTAGCGCGCGCGACTCCAAGAGCTTCTATTTCGTCTTCCGATATTCGCAACCCCGCTGTATCGAGCAGTGTAATCGGCAACCCGCCAAGGTCCATTCGAACCTCGATAACATCACGTGTTGTGCCAGCAATCGCCGAAGTAATTGCTGCGTCCTTTTTTGATAACATATTCAAAAGGGTGGATTTTCCGATATTTGGTCGCCCGATTATAACAACTTCAAATCCATCCCTAATCCGCTCGGATATACGGCTGCCTGCAGCCTCAACCTGCATCCCACTACGGGCGCTATTAATCAGTTCCAGCACTTCTGGCGAAACGTCAACTGGCACCTCTTCATCCGCAAAATCTATCGTAACTTCCAATAGCGCCACTGCACGTATCAATGCTTCCCGCCAAACTCGCGTTTTTTCACTCAGCGCACCACGCATAACTGTAAGCGCCTGTCGTCGCTGTGCTTCTGTTTCGGCATCAATCAGATCGGCCAAACCCTCAACCTGCGCCAAATCCAACCGTCCATTATCGAGCGCCTGACGCGTATACTCCCCGGCCTCAGCCAATCTCACTCCATCACAGTTGGAAAGCTCCCGTAATACAGCGGCCACAACAGCGGCAGATCCGTGTAGATGGATTTCAACTACACGCTCTCCAGTAAAACTGGCACCAGAATCGAAGATCAGAATCAGGGCTTCGTCAAGCGGTTCCCCGCCTAATGTACGAACAACACGAAGCGCAGCTCGTTTGGGTTCAGGCAAATCATGAACCAATTTCGATACTGCATCCCAGGCCAAAGGCCCAGACACACGCACGACAGAAACACCTGCCCGACCACGCGCCGTTGCCAATGCAAAAATTGTGTCGTGCATAACTTTACCCAACTGTAACTAATGAAAAAACCCGAGGTTTAACCCGGGTTTCCATAGAAAAATATCCGGTGCTAGCTGTTCATAGAATCGAAAAACTCGGAGTTTGTCTTCGTCTGCTTCATCTTGCCAAGCAAGAATTCCGCAGCATCCGTAGTTCCCATCGGATTCAGAATCCGACGCAGAAGGAATGTTTTCGTTAGCTCTGATTTTTCTACCAACAGCTCTTCTTTTCGCGTACCGGATTTCAGAATATCAATCGCAGGGAACACGCGTTTATCCGCAATCTTGCGATCAAGGACAACTTCAGAGTTACCCGTACCCTTGAACTCCTCAAAGATAACTTCATCCATCCGGCTGCCAGTATCAATCAGTGCCGTCGCGATAATCGTAAGGGAACCACCCTCTTCGATATTACGTGCGGCGCCGAAGAACCGTTTTGGGCGTTGCAAAGCATTTGCGTCTACACCACCGGTCAGAACCTTACCGGAAGACGGAACCACTGTGTTAAACGCACGACCAAGGCGGGTAATGGAATCCAGAAGGATCACAACATCGCGCTTATGTTCAACTAGCCGTTTAGCTTTCTCGATTACCATTTCAGCAACCGCAACGTGGCGCGAAGCAGGTTCGTCGAAAGTCGAGGCTATCACCTCGCCCTTAACGCTTCGTTGCATATCTGTAACTTCTTCTGGCCGCTCGTCAACCAATAGTACAATCAAGAAGCATTCAGGGTGATTAATAGCGATAGATTTTGCAATATTCTGCAATATCATAGTCTTACCAGTTCTTGGTGGCGCAACCACCAAAGACCGCTGGCCTTTACCAATCGGTGCCACTAGATCGATAATCCGGCCGGTCTTATCCTTAATCGTAGGGTCTTCAATCTCCATCATTAACCGTTCATCAGGGTAAAGTGGCGTAAGGTTATCGAAGTTAATCTTATGTTTGGATTTTTCGGGGTCCTCGAAGTTGATCAGCGAAACATCCACCAGCCCAAAATACTTTTCCCCTTCACCAGGTGCCTTGATGACGCCGTCAACCGTATCCCCTGTCCGAAGCGAAAACTTGCGAATTTGCTCGGGGCTAACGTAAATATCTTCTGGTCCGGCCAGATAATTGGCGGCAGGCGAGCGCAAAAAACCGAAACCGTCTTTAAGAACTTCGACAACGCCATCACCTGAAATTTCAACACCAGCCTCTGCCATTTCCTTAAGGATGGCGAACATCATATCGCCTTTACGCAGCGTGGTTGCGTTTTCTATGTCTAGATCTTCGGCCATTGCTAACAAATCAGCCGGAGTTTTAGCTTTCAGTTCAGCCAAAGATAGTTTTTCGATTTCCATAAATTTACCATAGTTCTACGCCCACACGACAACCGCCATGCAAAGCTTTTCAATTGGGGAGCGCACATTTTGAGCGAGGACCGCCCGTGCTTGCCGTTACTTATCGGTTTTTTCAGTCAAATGTCAAATTATGATTAAAATGGCTTAGGAATTACCATAAATACGATAACCAACATCAACACAGTCGGAATTTCGTTCGACAGACGATAGGTACGACCGCTCCGTGTGTTCTCGTCGCGCTCAAAATCTTTCCGTCGTGCAGATAACCATCCGTGAAACCCAGACATTCCAATTACCATCGCTGCTTTGATCCATGGCCAAAAAGTCGACCAATCAATAACGCCGGGGGTAAAAACCAGACACAGCCCGAATACCCAGGCAGCGGCCATCGCTGGGTTGATGATTGCACGGATTAGCTTACGTTCCATGACTTTGAAAATTTCGGATTGCTCGCTGCCAACAGGTGCTCTTTCAGCATGATACACGAATAATCTAGGCAGATAAAACATGCCCGCCATCCATGAAATAACCGATACGATATGTAACGATAATATCCATGGATAAGCTGATACTAGAAAGGACGACATATATTTACCCTCTGATATATCTCAACATTTTTTCGACATTAGCCGGATCACCTTGTGGAGTAATCCCATGGCCTAAGTTGAAAATATACGGTCCTTTACCAAGAATTTCCAACAACCTTTTGGTTTCACGTTCCAAAGATTCGCCGCCTGTAATCAACAGCATAGGATCAAGGTTTCCTTGCACGGCCACCTTGTTTTGCAACACATCTCGTGCCCAATCTGCTGGAACCGATGTATCAATTGCAACACCTTCGAACACACCGGCATCTGCGAATTTTATATATCCGCCGCCAGCACCGCGTGGAAAGCCAATCACCGGCAAACCGGGGAACCGTGCTTTCAATTCAGTTGCAATCCTAACTGCGGGTTTCAACGCATATTCTTCAAAACAAGATCCACCAAGCGCACCAGCCCAGCTATCAAACAACTTGATAACCTCGGCGCCTGCTTCAACCTGTTTTGCCAAATACTCGATGGTTGATTCAGTGATCAGATCAATAAGCTGACCGAACCCGGCAGGATCGCGGTACATCCACTCACGAGCAGGCCCTTGATCTGGCGTCCCGCGACCAGCAATCATATACGTCGCAACCGTCCAAGGAGCGCCCGCAAAGCCGATCAACGTCGTTTCTTTGGGTAATTCACCCGAAAGACGTTTAACGGTCTCGTAAACCGGTCCTAGAACATCATGAATGTCATCTTTACCCTTCAGTTTACTCAAATCTGCTACGCAAGTTACCGGATTAAGCCGAGGCCCTTCTCCAGTTTCAAACCATAGGTCCATTCCCAATGCTTGAGGTAGTAACAAAATATCCGCAAACAGGATCGCAGCATCAAATCCATACCGACGGATTGGTTGCATGGTTACTTCTGTCGCAAATTCTGGGTTATAACAAAGGTCTAAAAACCCACCAGCTGTAGCACGTAATTCACGATATTCTGGTAAATATCGTCCGGCTTGACGCATCATCCAAACCGGAGGTATTTCCAGTGTTTCTCCAGCAAGTACGCGTAGTAAACTTTTCTTTGGCAATTCGGTCATTTTGTTCTCCCTCTTATAATATAAATATTTAAGAGAAGTGGTGGTTGATAGTAGATACTCTGAATAATGTGGATTACCGCGTTTAGATAGTTTTGCACAAGGTTATCCATAGCGACATCTGCGCCTATCTGCGATATATTCCGTAACAAATCACGAAAATCGCAACTTTTATCCACAAGGAAGCAAAAAACTTTTCCCCAAGTATAAAAATGTGAATAAAATTTCAAAAGGTGTGTAAAACTTTTTAGGTGAAATTCCCCTGTGGACTAGATGGACTTCTCCCATAATTACCCACTAAATTATCCACAGGCTGATTTCGGAGCAACGCATTGTCTAATACCCACCAAATAATACTACTGTCAGACGCGACAGGCGAAACCGTCACCGCCACCGCCGAGGCAGTCGCCAGCCAATTCGTGGATATGCCTGTCGAAATTACAATGTATCCGTTTGTTCGCAGCCTTGATCGGGCCAAATCATTGATCGCGGGATTCGATGACGCCGATATGGTTATATATACCATCGTTAACGAAGAGATTACCGCATTGATCGAGGCTGCAAGTAAAAAGCACGGCTTCAAGGCAGTTTCATTATTGGGTCCGTTGATGCGCGCTTTTGAAAACCTTGAAGGTTTACAGCCGACTGGCCAACCCGGGAAGCAGTACAAGGTTGATAAAGACTATCTGGAGCGCGTGTCAGCAATCGATTATGCTATCTCGCACGATGACGGTCTAAGCGCCGAATATCTTCGGCAGGCAGATGTAATTCTGGTAGGGGTAAGCCGTACTTCTAAAACGCCGACCTGCATATATCTGGCATATCAGGGTATACGGGCGGCAAATGTTCCTTTGGTGCCAGATCAGGACATCCCCGAAAGTTTCACAGAGGCTTTGGCCGCTGGCGTTCCTGCGGTCGGCCTGATCGCTAGCCCGAGCCGCCTGTCACAAGTACGGCAACATCGCCTGAAAGCTTTGGGAAATCCTGAACTTGCCGCCTATGCGGAAACAAAAGATATACAGAACGAACTCGCTTCTGCACGTTTGTTCTTCGAGAAATATGGGTTGCCGGTTATAGATGTTACGCGCCGTTCGATAGAGGAAACGGCGGCTGCGATACGCGGGATTTTGACGGAGAACAAGAAATCATGAAGTCGTTCATATTGGCCTCCGGATCTGTAATCCGCGCGGAGATGTTGCGAAATGCAGGTGTTCCACTGGAAACCGTCGTTGCGCGTGTGGATGAGGAGGCGATCAAATTAGCAATGTTGTCCGAAGGTGCGCCTGCGCGGGACATAGCCGATGCACTTGGCGAGATGAAAGCACGGCGGGTGGCGACGAAATATCCTGAAGCATTGGTGCTTGGTGCCGATCAGGTGTTAGTTTGCGAAGGAAAGATGTTCGATAAACCGGATTCGATTGATGCGGCACGAGAACAACTTCAAGCGCTACGTGGAAAAACGCACGAATTGTTGTCCGCAGCAGTGATTATCGAAGATGGCGCACCTATTTGGCGTCATATCGGGCGCGCACAGCTTATGATGCGTCCTTTTAGCGACGAATTTCTTGAAAACTACTTGCAAGCACACGCAGAAGATTTGTTTACGACTGTTGGTGCGTATAAGCTGGAAGTAGAAGGGTCGCAGTTTTTTACCCGTGTTCAAGGCGATTACTTTTCAGTATTGGGGCTGCCATTGTTGGAAATACTAGGATTTTTACGGACAAGAGGAATTTGTGAAGAATGAGTAACACAGTACACCCGTTGGCTGGCGTTGTCGGATGGCCAATAAAGCACAGTAAATCGCCGGTTTTGCATGGGCATTGGTTGAAACGATACGATCTGACCGGAGAGTACCGGCCAATAGCCTTGCCGCCTGCTGATTTAGAAGATGGCCTTCGCAAATTGGCGAAAAAGGGTTTCAAAGGTGTGAACATAACCATTCCGCATAAAGAAACGGTTTTGAAGCTTGCCGATAGCATAACGGACAGTGCTGCACTTATCGGGGCGGCAAACACGGTTCATTTTCATGCCGATGGAACTATTGGTGCCGATAACACCGACGGTTACGGGTTTATTCAAAACCTTCGTCAAAATGCACTGTATTGGAACCCGAAGTCTGGTCCTGCGCTGGTTCTCGGGGCGGGTGGTGCAGCGCGTGCGGTTGTCTGGGCACTTTTGAATGAAGGAGCGCCGAGTGTACGGCTGGCAAATCGGACACGTATTCGTGCAGAAAACCTCGCTAACCATTTTGGTGCGAGGGTTGAGGTTGTTGAGTGGAACGAAGTTAATGAAGCAATGATCGGAGCAACTACGATTGTTAACACCACCTCGCTTGGGATGGAGGGGCAACCGGAATGGCGAATCCATTTCGATGATGCCCCAATTGGCGGACTGGTAACCGACATTGTCTACACGCCTTTAATCACACCGTTCCTCAAAATGGCACAAGAGCGGGGGCTGGAAACGGTCGATGGTCTTGGAATGCTTTTACATCAGGCGGTTCCAGGCTTTGAAAGCTGGTTTGGCCGAAAACCAGAGGTAGATGATGATTTACGACAAGCGGTGCTGGAAGCATGAAAAATAAGCCATATATTCTCGGGTTAACAGGATCCATCGGGATGGGAAAATCCACAACTGCGGAGTTTTTCCGTATGGCTGGTGTTCCTGTTTGGGATGCGGACGCCGCCGTGCACAGGCTTTATGATATCGGAGGGGCGGGCGTTCGCGCTATCGAGTCTCTTTTACCGGTAGCCATCAAAAATGGTGCGATTGATCGCAACGCATTGCGGCAAGCGATTTTGGCTGACAAAGGTTTGTTGAAGCGCATCGAAGAAGTTGTGCATCCACTGGTTTCGGCAGACAGACAGAATTTTCTGGAATCACATATACACAAACCACTGGTAGTTTGCGATATCCCGCTGTTGTTCGAGACGAAAGCGGATGCATGGCTGGACGGAGTTTTGGTCGTTACGGTTGATAAAGCCATTCAAGAGCAAAGAGTTATGGCCCGTGAAGGCATGACCCGCGAGATTTTTGAAACTATATTGGCCAAGCAAACCCCAGATGCAGAAAAGCGTCAACGCGCTGATTACCTGATTGATACCGGATTAGGGTTGGATCATGCGCAGACAGAGGTTTTATCGCTGATCGAACGGTTAAAAGGAAAATAGATGCGCGAAATCGTGATGGATACGGAAACGACTGGTCTTGACCCCAACTCCGGTGACAGGATCGTCGAAATCGGCGCGGTGGAGCTGTTCAACCACATGCCTACGGGCAAAAGATATCATCAATACATAAATCCAGAGCGTGACATGCCGGAAGGCGCGTTTGCTGTTCACGGGCTAAGCGCCGAATTCCTGTCCGACAAACCTCTTTTCAACGATGTCGCTCAAGCGTTTCTTGATTTCGTCGGCGATTCCAAGATGGTTATCCATAACGCCGCGTTTGATATGAAATTCATCAACGCCGAGCTGAAATGGGTCGACCGACCAGAGCTTCCGTGGCCGCAGGCGCTGGATACCTTGGCGATTGCGCGCAAAAAGTTTCCGGGGGCGCAAAACTCGCTGGATGCTTTGTGCCGTCGTTTTGGGATTAAAACCGAACGGGAATTACATGGCGCGTTGCTCGACTCCGAAATCCTTGCGGAAGTTTATCTGGAACTGATCGGCGGTCGTCAGCCGGATTTGGTTCTTTCTGTCGTTTCTAATATCGATAGCAAAGGTAGTGATATGGCCGTGGGGTGGACTCCACCACAGCGACCCCAACCCTTGCCGTCCCGTATTTCCGACGAGGAAGCCGAAGCGCATAAGGAATTCGTGGAAAAACTTGGCGAAGCTGCTGTTTGGGCGCGGTACAAATAAAAAAGGCGACCGAAGTCGCCCTTTTCGAAAACCTCAACTACTCAGGAAACCTGAGCATCCTTGGCCTCGGCTTGTGCCTTTGCCATTTGCGCCATTTGGTTGCGATAAAGCGCAAGAAAATCGATGTTGTCCAGGTTTAGTGGCGGATAACCACCGTCACGTGTAACATCACCAACAACACGACGAAGGTAAGGGAAAATCATCCGTGGGCACTCGATCATCAAAAACGCGTGTAATTGCTCGTTAGGAACATTCTCGACCGAAAACCGACCGGCGTAATCCATCTCTAGAATGAAGATCTTGTCTTCGCCGATTGTCGCGTTAACCTTCAGCTTGTTGATCACTTCGTACTGGTTTTCGCCAACTTTCCGTGCATCCAGCGCAACCTGAACCTCAAAACTGGTTTGACCCTCCGGCATCCGGTCTTTTTGAACGGCTACGTTTTCAAACGATAAATCGCGGATATATTGATTAAGGACTTTTACGCGAGGCTGCTGTGGTGGTGTACCCTCAGCCGCGCCGTTATTTTCTTCTGCCATTTGGACGAATTCCTGATGTGGTTTTAATTACTGGAAGTCGGAGTATCACTTCTGCGCGGTATGAACAATCGCTCGTTCACCCCTCAGGACGAGTCCACCCGGAATTTCCGGGCTTGCCATTCACATTGTCTTCAACAACCTCGAAATCACCATCAAGAACGGTGTCAGATGCATATTGCGTCTGGCTGTCGAATCCGGTCGAAGCATAGACCGTGGCGCGTGATTTCAGTTGTGCCACGACGGTGCGAATAAGGGATTGGCGTACTGGGGGAACCAGTAACAGCAATCCAAGCGTATCAGTGAAAAACCCCGGGGTAAGCAGCAGTAGCCCCGCGATCAGGATGAACGCACCGTTCGCGATTGGGTCTGCAGGGTTGCCGCCGCGTTCAATGCTTGTCTGCAACTTTTGCAGCGCTGCCATGCCCTGCGCACGCATCAACGCTGTTCCAATCAACGCAGTTAAAACGACGATGGCTAGTGTTGGCCACAGACCAAGGAAACCCCCGACCTGGATAAATATGCCGATTTCGATGATCGGAACTGCCACGAATAGAAAAAATAGCCACATATGCCTTTTCCAAAGTTTACATTGGGCCAATGGACTTGGCCCCTCACAATGCTTACATAGGTAGCGAATAGGCCGAACGCCAATGTTTAGCCAGAAATTTTTCGAAAGGTCGTTCCTATGGGTTCGCAATTGGTTCAAATTATTGTACTTGCAGGTGTGGCATTATTTCTGGTGCTTCGGCTTCGTAGCGTTCTTGGAACGCGCGAGGGTTTCGAGGATACATCCGCACCCGTACAAACTACGAAACGCAAGTTCGAAGTAATCGAAGGCGGCGGTGAAGACTTTGATATTTCTAACTATATCGACTTGAACAGCGACGCTGGTAAAGCTTTGGCAGCGATGAAACGAATTGAATCCGGGTTCTCTGTCGAGGTTTTCACAGGTGGCGCACGCCAAGCCTACGAAATGATCTTAATGGCATTCGAAAACGGCGACTTGCCGTTTCTTGAGCAATATCTTGCCCCTGACGTATACGAATCTTTCTCCACGGCTATCACAGCACGTGTTGATAGCGGCTTGACCGTAGATGCGAATTTCATCGGTGTAAGCAGCGTTAGGTTGACTGATGCGAAGTTTGATGAAGAAAACAGCGAAGCTGAAATCACCATGAAATTTACTGGCGAGTTGACATCGGTTGTTCGCAATGCCGAAGGTGAAGTCGTTGAGGGTGACGCGAAGCACATCAAAAAGCAGTCCGACACATGGACTTTTGCGCGGCTTATGGGTGGCGACAATCCAAACTGGCTTTTGGTCGGGACCGGGTCATAAGCCCTTTTTATGGTACGCGGAAAACACAGAAAACTAAGCAATGACGATCACGAGGTCTGGTCAAAGGTCACCCAGACCGCCATTCCTCTGCATTCTGTGAAGCCCTTCAAGGCAACCTTCATACCGGAACCTGATTGTGTACCGGTGACACCGAAACCATCACGGCAAATGATCCGCCCACTAACGCAAATCGGCGGGATGCACCCGGAGGCACGCGTGACCGTTAATTTGGCGCTCGATCCGATGAAGGCTAGCGAAAAGCCCGATTATCAAATGGACCGCAAGAATTTTGACCGTCTTCGCAAGGGCAAGATTAAACCAGACGCCCGACTAGATCTGCACGGAATGACCGCCGCACAGGCGCATTCGGAATTAACCGCCTTTATCCATCGCAGTCATGCCGCTGGAAAACGGCTGGCACTGGTTATCACCGGTAAAGGTAATTCCACCCGTGCAGAGGAAGGCATCATGCCGACCCGTCAAGGCATTTTACGTCACAGCTTGCCGCATTGGCTGAACCGCCCTGATTTGAAGCCGAAGATATTGCAGATCACACCAGCCCACGCAAAACATGGCGGTGGCGGAGCCTATTACGTTTATTTGCGTCGCACGCGATAACACATAAAAAGGCCCGCCGAATTAACGACGGACCTTAAAAATTCATTTATCTCAGGTTACTGGATCGGCTGGCCATTCGCCAGAATACCATTTTCCGAGAATGTGATCTCGGAGATAAACTGATCAGCTTCGTCGCCCGGTTGGCCAAACGCCATCATCATGCCTATCGCCATACCAGCCTGCATTTGATCCAGCAAACCAAGTGCCACCAATTGGTTCGCCAACGTAGTAACACCACGCATATCAATATTCACAGCGCCCAGCGGCATCGGGATTGGCCCAGAATTGTCAAATGTCGCGGCCCCGTCCATCTGGATCGAAGCGCCTGCCAGTGACAACAGAACCTGATTAACATCCAGACTGTGGATCGTTGCAGCCGATGTTGGATCTTCACCAGCCATTGCAGCCATCGCATCAAGTTGTACCAATGCCTCGATATCAATATCCAACTGTGCCGGATCACGCGAAATCGTCTTGCCTGGGTCAATCATCGACCATAGCCCTTCACCGATAACCAGATCGGCGAACAGTATATCGATAACCATTTCGGCTGGTGTCTCTGATGAACCGACGGGAACAACCAGCTTCATCGCCATCTCGCTCATTGCCATTTCGACAGGAGGAATCGGTAGATCCGGGCTAGGTGTCATAACTATTTCAAACCCGTCAGCAAGTGCATCGTAGGTGATATTCCCGTCAATAACCTCGAACAAGAATGCGCTATCGCCAGACGTGCCTTCCATATCAAATGACATACCTTCTGCTTGTGTTGTGCCCGTAAACGCGCTTGCGCCACTCGTCATTTTGAACATGCCGGACTTGCTGCCATCCAGATATCCAAGCATGTCTTCTTCGTCTTCCGGAACATCAAATTCAAATACCACAGATGTTGCAGCGGTTGTTTGATCTATAATCTGCGAATCCCCATCGATCGTGTAATCGTAGGCTACGTCCATCTTCTCTGCATTAAACGACCCCTTAGCGAACATATCCTCGCTAGAAAACAACAGATCGAAATCTACCGCACCGAGGTCCACGAAAAGCTTGCGTAAAACCGCGCTATCTGGATCACCGCCATTAATAACAAATTCGTCAGCCGAGAATGTAACTGTTACGTCTTCAGTGCTCATCGCCTCGCGCAGCAAACCGTTCGTGGTCAGTTCTAACTCTGAAGACTGAATTTCGAACGAGAACTCGACGCCTTCTTCCTGGCCCGTAACATCAATAGTGTCGGAAACGGTGAAAGTAACATCGAAACCCGACGGCACACCTTTCAGCCAATCCATCGACATTGTAAACTCGCCTTCAGGCGCAGCGATTACCAAATCGGTGTATTCAACAGCACCATCCGAACCAATGATTCGTTCGTCATAAGAAATTTCGGTACCATCATCCATCATGCCGCGTACAACCAGATCGAGCGTTGTTTCCAACTGGTTTTGCGCCGCGGCATAAGACGCACTGCTTACAATTGCGACGGTGGTAAAAGCTGTTACTAGTTTTTTCATCTCAAAAATCCCCAACAATAAATAGAATCTGCGCGAAGATTATCCGCGACAAGCATTATGGGCAATAGCCAAGCAGGTGAATAGATTAGCATAGACTTTCGAGCAAACACCTATTCGCGAATTTCTGCCGCTCCTACACCCCAGATCTCGGATTTTACAACCCAGCCCTTGAACCCGCCTGTCTCGATTTGACACCAATCGGGCAAACACGTTCCAACTGACGCAATCACACCTTTTTCCGCCAAAGCAATAGTACGCGAGGTTTCGCCAGGTTCAGCGTGCAGCGGAATGCGCTGCCCCTGAATTACAACTGTCCGGTGACCGCTAAGTAGCGAATAATGTATCCAGCCTCCGACGTTGTCTTGATCGCGCACACGTCGCCAATGCTCAAATTCGGCGGTAATCTGCAAGGGCGTGCCACGATGCATCAACACCCAGTCGATACGGTGTGATTGGCTCGGCCCGCGGCGAACATTGGCTTTTACACCCTTCAAGCTGACAAAACGCGGCAACGGCAGGTTGGTAACAGGGCCAAGGGTTGCGCCAGATGTTTGCTGCGCGGTTGCAAGGGGCGCACCCACACCAAAGGAAATCGCCAGAATAATGACGGCTCGCAACAAATGTCGCATGGGTTTCCACATAATATACGCCTGTATTTTGCTTGCATCGCGAAGTTTGGCATTTTTGCCATTCCCCCGCCGTTCCTTTGCTGCCATGTTAGCACAAAGTTTTCAACCCGAGGACGTAAAAGCAATATGACAAACGTACCCCTGAAAGTTATCGTAACTCGCCGTCTGCCAGAACCAGTGGAGACCCGCCTGCGCGAACTTTTTGATGTCGAGCTGAACGAGACAGACGAAAAGATGGACGATGAAGCTTTAACCGACGCAATCAGGCGTGCCGATGTTCTGGTGCCAACGCTAGGGGATACGATCGACCAAAAGATGTTGGCACATGCTGGCGATAACTTGCGTCTGATCGCGAACTACGGTGCAGGTTTCGATCACATTGATGTGCAAACAGCACTTCAGCGTGGGATTATGGTTTCAAATACTCCGGGCGTTTTGACAGAAGATACCGCCGATATGACGATGGCGATGATATTGGCCGTACCGCGTCGCCTTCGCGAAGGCACAATGATGATGCAACAAGGCGATTGGCAAGGCTGGTCGCCAACCGCACTGATGGGACACCGGATTGGCGGTAAGCGTCTTGGTATCCTGGGCATGGGCCGGATTGGTCAGGCCGTGGCAGCCCGTGCAAAAGCGTTTGGCTTGCAGGTCCATTACCATAATCGCCGCCGCTTGCATCAAGACACCGAGGCCACGTTGGAGGCAACCTATTGGGAAAGCCTCGATCAAATGCTGGCGCGGGTTGATATCTTGTCGATCCACTGTCCGCACACCCCCGGTACGTTCCATTTGCTGAACGCCCGTCGGTTGAAGCTAATGAAACCGAGCGCGTTTATCATCAACACGGCCCGTGGCGAAATTGTTGACGAAAACGCCCTAACGCGAATGCTGCGCGCAGGCGAACTTGCAGGCGCTGGACTGGACGTTTTCGAACACGGCAATGATATTAACCCAAGGTTAAAGGGTTTGGACAACGTTTTGCTACTACCCCACATGGGGTCCGCAACAATCGAGGGCCGGATCGAGATGGGTGAAAAAGTTATCATCAACATCAAAACCTTCGCCGACGGACACCGCCCACCGGATCAAGTCGTGCCGAGCATGCTTTAACGCCCTAAACTTGCGTTAATTGACGGGTAATCATTTGTTTGACGGGTGGTAAAACATTACCAACACGTAAAGCAGCCCTTCGAAATACCCGCCCAGGAACAGTCGTGTCCGTATACAAACGCACCAACGCATTTGTTCCCAGATATAACGGTCGCGCAATACGCCGATGCTTGGATTCATAGTTCTTTAACACCCAAGATGCCCCGATGTCTGACCCGTCATCAAGCGCAGCGCGAATTTCTGTTGCCAGAATAGTCGCACCTGTTAACCCGAGGTTAAACCCATGTGCGGTCACTGGGTGCATACCTACTGCGGCATCTCCAACTACTGCAAACCGCGTTTTAACGAACTGTTTCGCAAAAACCCCGACCAGAGGGTATGGGTGTCGCCTGGAAACCAGTGACATTTCGCCCAATTGCCCACCAAACCGCCGTTGAATGTCGGCAGCAAATATCTCCGGCGGCATATTCATAACTGTTTCAGCTTTATCAGTCGTCAATGTAACAACAACCGAGGATTTGTTGCCGTGCATCGGCAGAATCGCAAGTGTCTGGTCGTAGTGAAAACACTCAACCGCGGTATCATTGTGCGAGATCGTGTGTTCCATTTCGCAAACAATCACCACGCGCCCAAAATCTGTCATCGAGGATGAAATTCCCATCTTCCGACGCGTCTCGGAAAAACGACTATCTGCAGATATCACCAATGGCGCACCAAGTTCAGTTCCGTCTTTTAGTGTGACCTTGCCCGCAGTCGTGTTGGTTTCAACTCCAATAACCTCAGCCTCGGTCATGATGGTGATGTTTGGTAAACCTTTGACCACATTATAAGCCGCCTGCCGGATGATATGGTTGGGAATGATGTGTCCCAGATAATCCCGGGAGGTGTTCGCGCTGGCGAAATGCAACGCATAGGGGGACTTGCCGTTAACCACTTTGGCATCACGGATAGTTCCGACCTCTGTTTCAGAAATATGGTCCCACATCCCCAAGTCCCGCATTGTTTTTTCTGAAGAATGCGTTAGTGCGATATCCCTGCCGTCCTCTGGCGGATTAGCCAAAATATGCTCAAGCTGGCGTTCCAGTAAAACAACCTGAAGACCGGTGTCTGACAGGCTGCGCGCAAAGCTAAGACCAGCAGGGCCAGCACCGATTATGATGATGTCGTATTGATCTTGCGGGGTCACGAGGCGCACTCCTTAACTCTTCAGTAAGAAAAGAAAAGTAACACTTATCAAGCTCATTGCATTGATGCATATCAAGAATGGTTGCCGCAAACCGGACATTTGGAGTTGGCAGCCAGTTTGAATTTGCGTGTCTCGCCGTAAAGCGCGTCGAATATCAACATTTGACCACGCAGGCTTTCGCCTGCACCCGTGATAAATTTTATCGCTTCGCCCGCCATCATAGACCCCATTACACCTGCCAACGCCCCCATCACGCCAGCTTCGGAACACGACGGCGCTAAACCATCGGCGGGGCGTTCGGGAAATACGCAAGCATAACAGGGGCCGCCGTTTGCGGGGTCGTAAAGGCTAATCTGGCCTTCCCACTGGCTCATTGCGGCTGAGATTAGGGGTTTGTTAAGGGATACGCATATTTCGTTAATCAAATACCGCGTGTCAAAATTATCTGATCCATCCAGCACCAGATCGTACCCGGCGACAATATCAGCGGCGTTTTCAGAGGTAATTCTGGTTTGGTGCGGTTCAATAGTTGCGTGAGGGTTAATACGCCCAACAGCCTCGATCGCGGATGTGACCTTTGGCATCCCAATACTTTCAGTGGAATGCAAAACCTGCCGTTGGAGATTGGAAAGGCTAACAATGTCATCGTCCACCACGCCCATAACGCCAACACCCGCCGCCGCGAGATACATTAATACTGGCGATCCAAGCCCCCCCGCGCCAATAACCAGCACCCGTGCCTTGCGAAGTTTCTGCTGCCCCGCTCCGCCGATTTCGCGCAAAACGATATGACGAGCGTAGCGTTCTAGTTCTTCAGCTTCCATCATTTCCCTCCCGCATCCGCGTTTTCCGACGTATCCACCAGATCAACAACCCGTATCCAATTACCGGAGACATCCACAATAGGACGCGGCCCCAAAAACCGAAGCTATCGGCGATTCTGATACGAAAGATATTCTCTGACGGCAGAAATTGCGAGCCTATGATTGTTGAAAA
>DFBD01000167.1:22078-25089 GCA_002367255.1 Rhodobacterales bacterium UBA3089
AGAAAGGTGATTAATAAAACGGTAACCAATCCACCGGACGCAAGTCGATCCAGCATTTAGAGGCCATCGAACAGGGATGTAGACAAATACCGTTCCGCGAAGCTTGGAAGGATTACGACGATCCGTTTGCCCGCCATCTCAGGCCGCTCGCTGACTTCAACCGCTGCCGCGAGGGCTGCACCTGATGAAATACCTACCGGAATTCCTTCATGGGTTGCCAACATCCGTGCCATCTCGAACGAGGTTTCGTTGCCGATGGTGATAATTTCGTCGATCTGATCAACATTCATTACCGAAGGAACAATACCAGCCCCGATCCCTTGGATCTTATGTGGGCCAGCAATACCGCCGGACAAAACCGGACTATCTTCTGGCTCCACCGCAACGATACGGACATCGGGGTTTCGTTCTTTTAATACTTTGCCCACGCCAGTGATCGTTCCACCAGTTCCGACGCCCGAAATAAATACATCGACCTTGCCGCCGGCATCCTTCCAGATTTCTTCGGCAGTCGTGATTTCATGGATCGCAGGGTTTGAGGAGTTCTCGAATTGCTGAGGTAAAATCGCACCCTCGATCTCGTTAACCATTTCTTCAGCCCGATCAATCGCACCTTTCATGCCTTTGGCACCATCGGTCAATTCCAACTTTGCCCCAAGAAGCGCTAACATTTTGCGCCGCTCGACTGACATAGTTTCAGGCATCGTCAATATCAGGTTGTACCCACGCGCGGCGCATACAAAGGCCAGCGAAATGCCTGTATTGCCACTGGTTGGCTCGATCAATGTACCGCCGGGTTTTAGAGCGCCCGAGGCTTCCAGCGCGTCAACCATTCCAACACCGATCCGGTCTTTTACAGACCCCAGTGGATTGAAAAATTCAAGCTTTCCACAAATCTCGGAATTTACGCCCATTTCGGCGGCGAAACGAGATAATCTCACCAACGGAGTCCCGCCCATAGTTTGCGTTACGTCGTCGTAAATCAGGCCACGTGGCGGTGTAGGCATTATGAAAACTCCCCTCAATGCGCCAGATTATACAAAGTTTTCAAGGAACGACCAGACTTATCGGGATTTTGATCTCTTCAATAATTTGGCAACTGTAAAGGATGTACGTGGAATATAGGTATAAGCAGTTCACCCTCCCGCTAAGGGGTTATTAAGAAAGGTTTCTAAATGGTAAAGCTTACGGATTCCTCATCCGCACGTTTAATGCCCTTTGCTTCCGCATCACGGCACAGGTCTTCCATCGTGATCGCATCGTAACGCTTAAGGATGTCGTCTTGCATTTCATCCCAAATCGGGCTGATGATCCGCTCGCCTAATTCTGCACGGGAAACGGTGGAATCCTCTTCGTTTTCCATTTGGTTAACAACACGTAAAACATCGCCGAGCGTAATACGTCGCCGTTCGCGTGCCAATGTATACCCACCGCGCGGGCCGCGGACACCTTTCAGAACACCTGCACGCACCAGTTGTTGCAGCACCTGTTCAAGATATCGTTGTGGAATACCTTGGCGTTCCGTGATGTCTTTGGACTGCACAGGGTGCGGCCGCCCGTTGTAGGCGATATCGAGAACGGCCTCGAGGGCCAGAACGATTTTGCGGGACATTCGAAGCATGGTTACGTTTTTCCAGTAGATCCGAAGCCGCCAGCGCCGCGTTCGGTTGTGGTTAAGGAGTTTACTTCAGCAATTTCGCAACGTGTAACCTGTGTGAATACCATTTGTGCGACACGTTCGCCATGTGTGATGCGGAAGGGATCAACGCCAAAGTTTATCAGGATCATTCCAACCTCGCCGCGGTAATCGCTGTCTATTGTGCCCGGCGCGTTAACCAGCGTTACACCGTGTTTTAAGGCAAGGCCCGAGCGTGGGCGGATTTGAACCTCGAAGCCCAGCGGAATTTCAAATTTCATCCCTGTCGGGATTAATGCCCGTGCGCCAACGGCGAGGGTGATACCTTCGCTGCGTATTTCTGGCGGAAAATTTGCCCGTATGTCCATGCCAGCCGAACCTTCGGTTTCGTACGCAGGCAAAGCGATGTTGGCATCCGAATTTCCGGTACGATGAATGCGGAGGGTTTGGGTCACCCTAGTGCCTCGGCAATTCTGGTGGCGAGCTTGCGGGCGACATCGACTTTGCTCATCCGCTTCCATGTTTCCGGCCCAGCGTCGGAGATCAGCGTTACCGCATTTTCGGACCCACCCATTATGCCCGTTTCTGGCGAAACATCATTCGCCACGATCCAGTCACAGCCTTTGCGTTCACGCTTGGTCGTTGCATTCGCCAACACATCGTTAGTTTCCGCGGCAAAGCCGACAATCAGTTGCGGGCGGCCTTTGGTCATCTGTGAAACGGTTCGTAAAATGTCGGGGTTTTCGGCAAAATCGAGTGAGGGCAGGTTGCCGGAACCATCCTTTTTGATCTTGGAATCCACCGCATTCGCCACACGCCAATCTGCAACAGCGGCAGCGAAAACCGCTGCGTCAGCAGGGAAGGCATTTTGGGTCGCTTCAAGCATTTGTTGTGCGGTCTGAACCTCGATAACATTTACACCCTTGGGCCGTTCCGCATCCGCCGGACCCGTAACAAACGTAACACTTGCGCCAAGTGCTGCCAAAGCCTCGGCAATCGCAGTGCCTTGCGCACCGGATGATCGATTAGCGATATAACGCACCGGATCAATCGGTTCATGCGTTGGGCCAGAGGTCACCAGAATATGTTTGCCATTCAGAGGCCCATCCGCCAGCGCGGCACTTATGGCGCTAACAATTTCCAGCGGTTCGGACATCCGACCGGGGCCAAATTCACCACAAGCCATGTTGCCCTCGTCAGGGCCAACGAACTGCACACCGTCGGTTTTCAAGGTCGCGACATTGCGCTGTGTTGCCGGATGCTCCCACATGCGCACATTCATCGCGGGGGCTACCAATACAGGCTTATCCGTCGCCAGCAAAAGTGTAGTTGCTAAATCATTCGCCTGCCCCGTTGCCATTTTGGCCAATAGGTC
>DFBD01000199.1:0-4168 GCA_002367255.1 Rhodobacterales bacterium UBA3089
GGTTCGACGGGGCGGATTGCGCCACCGTTTACGGAAATTTTTGCGGCCTCGGGTGAACCTGTGAAGCGCGATGTTATGGTCAAGCGGCCGACGGCCCCCAGGGAAGGCAATGCCTCGCCACGAAAACCGAAAGAATGGATGTTCAACAAATCTGAACCGTCGATTTTGGACGTGGCGTGGCGGGACAGGGCCAGCACTAGTTCGTCGATCGGAATGCCGTGACCATCGTCCGTAACCCGTATCAAGGTTTTCCCACCATCCGCGTGCGCAATGTCGATCCGCGTGGCACCTGCATCCAGCGCGTTTTCCACCAGTTCTTTAACGGCAGAGGCAGGACGTTCCACAACTTCCCCCGCAGCAATGCGGTTGGCGGCAGCATCGTCAAGCTGTCGTATAGGCCGCCTGTCAGCGGGTATATTGGGGTTCAGCGCGTTCATGCCACTAAGTGTAGCATCAAGATGCCGATTCTGCCACGCTGGAATCTAGCGTTTTCGCTTTGGGTCAGCGAAAATTATCAACCCGAGAGCGCCCGCGAATATGGCGATGTCGGCAAAGTTGAAGGCGAAAGGGTTGTGGAAGCCACAGCATGACATATTCAGAAAATCGGCCACCGCGCCGTAAACAACACGGTCCAGTACGTTTCCCAAGGCCCCGCCGATAATCGCGCCAACACACAGCGGTACTAGCCAGCCATCTTTGTTGCGGACCCAGATCACCAGCCCGAAGGCAATCGCGAACGCCAGTGCGATCAAGAAGTATCTGGCGAAGTCGTTGCTTGAACCGAACAGGCCGAAGTTGATCCCCTCGTTCCAGGCCATCATGAAGTTGATATAGGGTGGGTAAACCTCGATATATATGCGCCGTGGCAGGTCCATGTATTCCACGACGATCCACTTTGAAATACGATCGAGGAAAAAAACAATTGTTGCCATTAACATGCTGCGAAAAAGGGGCATTAGGACCTCGTTTGAAATTTTAGGGATACTAGCGAGGGGGCACACAAGCGGCAAGGTGCTTCGACAGTGAAAGTTTTTGTGGAAAGGCGGTAGTGATTTCTGATAGCGTCGGCGGACCGTCCGAAATTGAATCGGACCGGTACTTAAGAGAGAAACAATGACATCGACAAAAACGACCCCTCCTGCATCGCCGCAGGATAACAGTTGGCCCGCGCATTTTCGCGCAACTCTGACGCTTGGCTTACCGATTATCGGTACGCAGATGGCGCAAACGGGGATCAATTTTATTGATACGATAATGTTGGGCTGGTTAGGTGCCGAGGCACTGGCTGCCTCGGTTCTGGCAACAACATTGTTCTTTATCGCGCTGGTGGTAGGCTTCGGGTTGGCAAATGCGGTGATGCCGTTGGCAGCACAAGCGTCTAGCGAGGGGGATATACGATCTCTACGCCGCTCCGTACGGATGGGGTTTTGGGTGGTAATGATCTATGGCGCGCTGATGATGCCAGTGCTGTGGAACACTGAAACGATCCTGCTGGCCATCGGTCAGAAACCAGAATTGGCGAGTATGGCGCAGGAATACATACGCGTTGCACAATGGGCGATTTTTCCGGTGCTGACGGTGTCTGTTCTGCGGTCGTATCTTTCGGCGCTGGAGCGTATGCAAATCGTGTTGTGGATCACGTTGGTGGCTGTCGGGGTTAACGCATTTCTGAACTATATGTTCATCTTCGGAAATTTCGGTGCCCCAAGGATGGAACTGGCAGGGGCGGCCGTTGCGACCGTCGGGACCAATCTCTTGTCTGCAATCGCGCTCGTGGTGTATTGTATGCGTGTTCCGGAGTTGCGCGAACACGATATGTTTGGTCGCCTATGGCGCCCTGACTGGGTGGCTTTTCGCGAGGTTTTCCGTCTGGGACTACCAATCAGCCTTACAATTCTGGCCGAGGTCGGGCTGTTCGCGGCGGCTTCTCTTATGATGGGTTGGCTGGGCGTCATCGAGCTGGCCTCACACGGGATTGCCCTGCAAATCGCCTCGATCTCGTTTATGATACCGTTGAGTTTTTCGCAGGTCGGAACGGTACGCTTCGCTCGCGCGGTCGGGCGCAAAGACACTGAGGCGATGGACAAGGTTGGTAAAACGGTGTTGGTGCTTGGGGTTGGTTTCGCTGTTCTGGCGGCAACTATTTTCGTGCTGTTTCCCATACCGTTGATCAGCATGTACCTCGATAAGGCAAACCCTGACGCACAACTAATCATTGACTACGCGACACCCCTGCTTGTGGTTGCCGCTGCATTTCAATTGGTTGACACCTTGCAGGCCATAGGGTCGGGATTGCTACGCGGCATGAAGGACACACAGGTGCCTATGTACATCGCGATGTTCAGCTACTGGGCTATCGGTGTCCCCGCCGCCTATGTTTTTGGGTTTGTCCTGGAGTTTGGAGGGCAAGGAATTTGGAGCGGCTTGGCGCTGGGGCTCGCGGTTGCCGGCATCCTGATGAACTGGCGGTATTTTAACCGTGAACGACTGGGGTTGATAAAGCTATAGCTTACAGCGGCAGACTGTAGTTTAATCGCCCTACAGCTTGATGGAGGGCAACCCATGCCAAATCGCATTCGCAACATTATAGATCGTATTAACCAATTACAGGATGAACTCGAAGTTGCACTTGGCGAGAAGGCCGAGCAATTCAGTTATTCCGTCGAAAACCGACGGATCAAGTTCAAATCCGATGCGGTGAAGTGGCAGAAAAAATTCAAGTTAGGGTTGCTCAAGTATGTTTTTGGGGCCCCCATACTAAATATCCTTTCGGCACCGGTAATATATTCGATGGTGATACCGTTTGTGCTGATTGATGTTTGGATTAGCCTCTACCAAGCGATATGTTTCCCGATTTATGGCATTAAGAAAGTCTGCCGTCGTGATTACATTGTCTTTGATCGCCACCACCTTGCGTACCTGAACATTGTCGAAAAACTGAATTGCGCTTACTGTTCCTATGGTAACGGATTGCTCGCGTATTGTCTTGAGGTGGGCTCCAGAACTGAAGCCTATTGGTGCCCGATAAAACATGCCAGAAAGATGGGTGCATATCATAAGTGGTACGGAGAATTCTCGGAATACGGCGATGCGGAAAACTATCAGGCGGATCGCCAGCGGAATATCAAGGCAGTTAGCCAGAATGACGATGTGTAAATGCTTACACGTCTGCGGATTGAACGTGATATGAATTTCCGAAAGCTGTGCATAGTAATACTAATGGGGACTTCAGGTGGCGAATAAAGATACGCGAATACAGCGCGAAAAACGGGAAATTATATTGGATGCTGCGCTACAGGTGTTTTCGGAAAACGGATTTCGCGGGGCGACTTTGGACCAGATTGCAGCGGTTGCGGGCTTGTCGAAGCCAAACATGCTGTATTACTTTTCTAGCAAGGAAGCGATTTATACAACATTGCTCAGCCGTCTGCTGGAAACATGGTTGCAGCCACTTTACGACATCGACCCGTCAGGTGATCCACATAAAGAGATCATGCGCTACATTTGTGCAAAACTGGAGTTTTCGCGTAAGTTTCCAAGACAAAGCCGACTATTTGCAATCGAAATACTTAACGGCGCACCTAGGTTGTCTGACGAGTTGGAAGGCCCGTTAAAAGACCTCGTGGATCGCTCTGTAAGAATTTTTCGTCAATGGATGAACGAGGGGAGATTAGCGAAAGTTGACCCTTACCACCTGATATTCTCGATCTGGGCAACGACGCAGCATTACGCAGATTTTTCTGTGCAGATGCGGGCAGTGTTGGGTGATGAGGACCCCGATCCGATCACAACGGGCAGCAAATTTCTGGAAGACCTGTTCTTTAAAGGGCTCGACCCACGGTAACCTCTTGCAATCCTAGGGTTGGGGGCGTATATGCCTGTCAACAGCGGCAAGATTGGCTTCCACCCCCAAGCTTCCACCGGAAATTGTAACGGGCCGCAGCGCCCGTTTTTTTGTGCTTGGAGAGATATGTCCGACCTTATTGCCAAAGCTGCCATCGACGTTCGTCTGGCCGAAATCGTAACCCCCGTGATCGAAGATCTGGGGTATGAGCTGGTGCGCCTGCGCCTGATGTCCGGCAAGACTATGATCTTGCAGATTATGGCGGATCGCCCGAATGGCGGTATCGACGTAGATGATTGCGCCGATATTTCCCACGCGTTGTCT
>DFBD01000199.1:4254-5167 GCA_002367255.1 Rhodobacterales bacterium UBA3089
CTAAAGGATTTCGAGACGTTCGAAGGGTACGAGGTCAAGCTGCTAACCAGCGAACTGATCGACGGACGCAAACGGTTCAACGGAACACTGCGTGGTGTTGAAGGAAACGAAATCCTGATTGAAATACCCGAAGGCACTATCGGTCTGGAATTCGACTGGATTACCGAAGCAAAGCTTTTGCTGACGGATGAACTTATCGCCGAGACATTAAAAGCCCGCAAAGGGGCCGATCTTGACGAAACGAAATTTGACGAAATTCAAACGGAAGAAAATTCCGATACGGAAGAGGAATAAATTATGGCTATTACCAGTGCAAACCGGTTGGAGTTGTTGCAGATCGCTGACGCTGTAGCACGCGAAAAAATGATCGATCCCGATCTGGTTATCGGCGCAATGGAAGAAAGCCTCGGGAAAGCCGCGCGTTCGCGTTATGGCGCCGAGTATGACATCCGCGCAACCATCGACCGTAAAACTGGTGAGCTGACTATGGAGCGTTGCCGCACCGTGGTTGAAGAAGTTGAAAACCAGTGGACGGAACTTACACTGGCAGAGGGCAAAGAAATTCAGGCCGACGCTGAAATCGGCACTATTTTGTCCGACCCGCTGCCGCCAATGGATTTTGGCCGTATCGCGGCGCAATCCGCCAAACAGGTTATCATGCAGAAGGTTCGCGAAGCTGAACGTGAGCGCCAGTTCGACGAATTCAAGGACCGCGTTGGCGAGATCATCAACGGCGCTGTCAAGCGCGTGGAATACGGCAACGTAATCATAGACGTGGGTCGTGGCGAAGCTGTTCTTCGCCGTGACCAGCTGATCAACCGCGAAGCCTTCCGCACTGGTGACCGCGTTCGCGCCTATATTCGCGACGTGCGTTCCGAAGTTCGTGGCCCGCAGATTTTCCTATCGCGTACAG
>DFBD01000199.1:5233-7822 GCA_002367255.1 Rhodobacterales bacterium UBA3089
ATCAAAGCCGTCGCCCGTGACCCGGGCAGCCGCGCCAAGATCGGTGTGCTTTCACATGACAGCTCGATCGATCCGGTTGGGGCATGTGTCGGTATGCGTGGTTCACGCGTGCAGGCCGTTGTTAATGAACTTCAGGGCGAGAAAATCGATATCATTCCGTGGAATGATGATGCGGCGACGTTCTTGGTTAACGCCTTGCAGCCTGCCGAGGTTTCCAAGGTTGTTCTGGACGAAGAAGCTGATCGTATCGAGGTTGTTGTGCCTGAAGATCAGTTGTCGCTGGCGATTGGTCGTCGTGGCCAAAACGTGCGTCTGGCAAGCCAGATCACCGGTTTTGACATTGATATCATGACAGAGGCCCAAGAATCTGAACGCCGTCAGGCCGAATTCAATGCCCGCACTACTTTGTTCATGGAAACCATGAATGTTGATGAACTGGTAGCGCAGCTACTGGTTTCCGAAGGTTTTGCGACATTGGAAGAAGTAGCATATGTTGAGATCGACGAGCTGCTGACCATCGACGGGTTCGAAGAGGCAATCGCCGAAGACTTGCAGGCTCGCGCCCGCGAGTGTCTGGACGAGATCAACACCAAGGCTATCGAAAAAGCCAAGGAACTGGGCGTTGAGCAAAGCCTGTTTGATTACGAAGGTCTGACACCACAGATGTTCGCGGTTCTGGCCGAAGACGGTATCAAGACCCTTGAAGATTTCGCGACTTGTGCGGATTGGGAGCTAGCTGGTGGTTACACAACCGTTGAAGGCAAGCGCGTCAAAGACGAAGGTTTGCTGGAAAAATTCGACGTTGGTCTTGAAGAAGCACAAACGTTAATCATGAATGCGCGTCTGGCGCTGGGTTGGGTGACGGAAGAGCAACTTATAGAAGATGCCGAAGCAGCGGCCGCTGAAGACGAAGAAGACGCAACGGAGGTTGAAGCCTGATATAGGGCTTCAGGAGAACCACAGTGAACGAAATACATTGGAAAAAACCTAGGGCGGAGGACGAGCGTCGTTGCATCGTCACCCGCGAAATTGAGGGCAAGGCGGGTTTGATTCGTTTTGTCATCGGGCCAGATAATCAGGTTGTTCCCGATGTTTTGGAAAAACTTCCGGGACGGGGCATGTGGGTCTCGGCCAGTCGTAAGGCGATTAACGAAGCGGTTAAAAAGGGCCTGTTTGCCCGCGCCGCCAAAGCCCCTGCGAAAGCTGACCCTGCGTTGGCTGATCAGGTTGAGGGCATTCTGGCGCGACGCGTTGTGGATATGCTCTCGATGGGTCGCAAGGCTGGTCGTGCTGTTGCAGGGCTTGAGAAAGTTAAGACTTGGTTAATTGACGAGAAGGCTGTCGTTCTTTTGCAGGCTTCTGACGGCTCGGAGCGGGGCAAAACTGCGCTACGGCCACCAGATGGGCCCGAAAGCCTGATTGATTGCCTAACTAGCAGTGAATTGGGCATGGCCTTTGGACGAGATACTGTGATACATGCCGCCATGACGAAGGATGGCATCACAAACCGAGTCCTTTATGATGCAGCCCGCTTGAAGGGTTTGCGAAGTGAATAAGGCCCGACGGGGTTTGATGAATTCGCGAGGAGTGCCCTCGCACTGAAAGGTTAAGACAAGAATGAACGATTCAAAAGATAACGACGGCAAGGGCAAAACACTTAGTCTAAGTGGTGGCCCCGGAACTGTGCGCCAAAGCTTTAGCCATGGCCGCTCCAAGGCGGTCGTTGTCGAAACCAAACGCAAGCGCGTAGTTGTGCCCAAGCCCGGCGCTGGTGGTAAATCTGGCGGTCGCCGGACTTCTGCTGTTGGGGTGTCCGATGGTGAACTGGATCGTCGTCGCAAGGCGCTCGAAGCTGCAAAGGCAATGGAATCCGAGCGTCTGGCCAAAGAAAAAGCCACTGGCGATGCGCGTGAAGCTGAACGTAATCGTCGCCGCTCTGAAAAAGAAGCGGTTGCACGCGAGGCGGCTGAAAAAGAAATCCGCAAGCAGCGCGAAGCTGATGAAGCGAAGGCAAAGGCTGAAGAAGAAGCCAAAGCCAAAGCTGCCGCGAAAACTGAAAAACCTGCTGCCCGTGCGCCCAAGCAAGATGCTGGACAAGCTACGGCTGCCGCACAAGCTGGTGCCACCCGCGCCGAGGCTGGGCGTCTTGGCCCGAACCTTAAAAAAGCGGTTCCGCGTCAAGAAGATAAAAAGCAAACCCGTGGGCGTGCTGGCGATGACCGTCGTCGTTCCGGTAAGCTGACAATCAACCAGGCACTAGGCGGCGGTGGCAACAAGCATCGCTCTATGGCGGCGATGAAACGTCGTGCCGCGCGCGAAAAAGCGAAACTTACCGGCCCGATCGAGCATGAAAAAGTCGTGCGCGACGTGCAGTTGCCTGAAACCATCACTGTGCAGGAACTCGCAAACCGTATGTCAGAAAAAGTTGCAGCGGTTGTGAAATCCCTGATGACTAACGGCATTATGGCATCGATGAATGAAACGATCGATGCCGACACTGCCGAGCTGATCATCGAAGAATTCGGCCACAAAGTTGTCCGCGTTTCCGACGCCGACGTGGAAGATGTTATCGTTGCCGAGGAAGAGGAT
>DFBD01000199.1:7896-8368 GCA_002367255.1 Rhodobacterales bacterium UBA3089
CTGGCGAGGCTGGCGGTATTACCCAGCACATCGGTGCCTATCAGGTAACGACTGAAGGCGGCACAAAGCTGACGTTCCTCGATACGCCGGGCCACGCAGCGTTTACGTCTATGCGTTCGCGTGGCGCACAGGTTACCGACATCGTGATCCTTGTGGTTGCGGCAGACGATTCCGTTATGCCACAAACAATCGAGGCGATCGCCCACTCCAAAGCGGCTGGGGTTCCGATGATCGTTGCCATCAACAAATGCGATAAAGAAGGCGCTGATCCCAATAAGGTTCGCACCGAATTGCTGCAACACGAAGTTATCGTTGAAGCCATGTCCGGTGATGTTCTGGACGTCGAGGTTTCCGCAATCACAGGCCAAGGCCTTGACGTGTTGCTTGAAAACATCGCGCTGCAAGCCGAATTGCTTGAGCTGAAAGCCAACCCCAATCGCCCTGCCGAAGGCGCGGTGATCGAGGCCAAGCT
>DFBD01000199.1:8374-10401 GCA_002367255.1 Rhodobacterales bacterium UBA3089
GATATCTTCGTTGTTGGCGAACAATGGGGTAAGGTTCGTGCGTTAATCAACGACCAGGGCGACCGTGTTAACGAAGCTGGCCCGTCGATCCCGGTCGAGGTTCTTGGCATCAACGGCACACCTGAAGCTGGCGATGTTTTGAACGTTGTGCCGGACGAGGCGAAAGCCCGCGAAATCGCGGATTATCGTGCGCAGGTTAGCAAAGATCAACGTGCTGCGGCAGGTGCCGCGACTACGCTTGATCAGCTATTGGCGAAAGCCAAAGCCGACAAAGACGTTGCTATCCTGCCAATCGTGATGAAAGCCGACGTGCAGGGCTCTGCCGAAGCAATCGTTCAAGCGATGGAGAAAGTTGGAAACGAGGACGTTCGCGTTCAGGTTCTACACTCCGGTGTTGGTGCGATCACCGAATCCGACGTAACCTTGGCCGAAGCTTCCGGTGCGCCGATCATTGGCTTTAACGTCCGTGCGAATGCGCCGGCACGTAACGCGGCCAACCAGAAGGGTGTTGAAATCCGTTACTACTCGATCATCTACGATCTGGTTGATGACGTGAAGAAAGCGGCCTCCGGTTTGCTATCGCCAGAGATCAAGGAAACCTTCATTGGTTACGCCACGATCAAAGAGGTGTTCAAAATCACGGGTGCTGGCAAAATCGCTGGCTGTCTTGTTACCGAAGGCGTTGCCCGTCGTGCCGCAGGCGTTCGTTTGTTGCGTGATAATGTTGTGATCCATACTGGCACACTGAAAACCCTGAAGCGCCACAAAGACGAAGTCAAAGAGGTTCAGGCCGGTCAGGAATGCGGTATGGCGTTCGAAAAATACGAAGACATCCGCGAAGGCGACGTCATCGAAATTTTCACTACTGAAGAAATCGAACGCACACTCTAAAAAACCGAAAAACCCGGTGCCAGTCGCCGGGTTTTATATATCCAGCACCACCCAAGCCGGATCATGGTCCGATCCATCGCCGCCATGTTTGGTGCGCCGATCAATATGCGCGGACAGGACTTTACTCTGCAACGCATCGCTAACCCAAATATGATCGAACAGCTCGTAACGTGGGAACTCGGGTCCGGATGGGTTAAATCGATGCGTCCACATCGTGCTTTGCGGACCCGGACCTTGGCCAGCCGTTTCGGCCTTTGCCGCCCGCGTTTCAACTGCCCCCGCCAGCGCGTTATGCAATGGATGCCCGTCGACCGTTAGCATTGGTGCGATGTCGGTAGAATCTTCGGGGTCGTTCATGTCGCCCAACACCACAAACTTGCCGCCGACCCGTTCTTGCGTTGAGATTATTCGTGCGATCACCTCCGCTTGCCGTTTGCGCCGCGCATTTGCTGCCGCTGCCCCCGTCACAGGGTCCTGATCAAACGGTACAAAATGGCTTTTGAGGTGGTTGTTATACACCGTCAGTAACTTGTCCCCATTCGGCTTCAACACCACGACTTGCAACAAATCCCGCCCGAAAACCCGCTTGTCTGGATCATCCGAGTGCGTTGCCGCCTGATGAGAGGTGATCGGCCCAAGTGGCAGTTTTGACATGACACCCACGTCAATCATCCTGGGGTCATTACCCTCAATCAAAGCGATATGCGGGTAAAGGCTACCGAGGTTGTCGCGGTTGAACTTCTTTAGGATTTCGACATGCTCGACCTCTTGAACCGCCAAAATATCACAATCCATTTCAAGTATACG
This sequence comes from Rhodobacterales bacterium UBA3089, assembly GCA_002367255.1. Classification (GTDB taxonomy): domain Bacteria; phylum Pseudomonadota; class Alphaproteobacteria; order Rhodobacterales; family Rhodobacteraceae; genus NORP23. Next base: position 10,073 of record DFBD01000199.1, read on the forward strand.
CCGCGCGATTTCGGTTGTCCCGCCGAGGTCTTTGGCTTTCACCAAGCGGCCCATGAAGGTTTTCACGTCGATTGAATCCAGCGTAAATGTTAACGCAATTCCACCCGCATCTTGCGGCGGCACCCCAGAAAATTCGGCGCGAAAATTGAACCGGGAAAACAGATTATTCAGATTAAAGGTTCCAATGGATACGGTCATGTTAAAGGCCTTTTTGAAAATTCGGGATGCGCTACGCTACCATGTTTTCAAGAAAAACCTAAATCCCCTTGCTAACAAAGGGTCGTTTTGATTACGCAGTGCTGTCAAAATCACCGAACTCATGGCTACGG
>DFBD01000199.1:10532-12757 GCA_002367255.1 Rhodobacterales bacterium UBA3089
AACATGCAAAACGATCAGAAATTCCCTGGCTGGCACGGCACCACGATTGTGGGTGTTCGCAAAGGTGGCAAAGTGGTTATTGCTGGTGACGGGCAGGTCAGCCTCGGCCAGACGATCATCAAAGGCTCTGCTAAAAAGGTTCGTCGGATCAATCCGGGCGGACACGATGTTGTCTGTGGGTTTGCGGGTTCAACGGCCGACGCATTCACCTTGCTGGAACGCCTTGAAGTCAAGCTAGAAGCCGCACCCGGGCAATTGGCGCGTGCCTCTGTCGAGCTGGCCAAGGATTGGCGCACAGATAAATATCTGAAGAACCTCGAAGCGATGCTGATTGTAACGGATGGCAAAGACTTGTTCGTAATCACTGGTGCAGGGGACGTATTGGAACCGGAACACGACGTAACCGCCATCGGTTCGGGCGGCAACTTCGCACTGGCCGCTGGCCGCGCGATGTATGATTTCGAGGATGATGCCGAGGTGATCGCCCGTCGTTCCCTGGAAATTGCCGCCGAAATTTGCGTTTATACCAACGGCAAAATGACCGTGGAAACTATCGATGGCTGATTTCTCCATCGACGATATCCGTGCAGGCGTTGCCGCTGGCGTGATTGATGAACGCCAAGCCGCCAGCATGATCGCCATCGCCAACCAACGCCTTGGCTATCGCCAGAACATGGGTGCCGAGGACGAACCCTTCGAGCTGTTCAAAGGTTTCTCGGAAATCTTCGTGACCGTCGGCCTCGGCATCCTGTACGGCGGCTTCATGGCTGTCGCAATGTTGGTGGGAAATCCGCTAATCGTAATGGTGTTATCAGCCGCAATCACCGTCGCGCTAGCGTATTACTTCACCCTCAAACGCCGCATGATTTTGCCAAGCATCGCGCTGGCCATCGTCTTTGCGGGCTCCGTCGGCGGTCTGGCCGTTTTCTCGATTCTTGATGTAGAGGCCGAAGCTCCCAACGGTTATCACTTCCTCGCCACCGCCATCATCGGTGCCATTGCCATGCTAGGGTATTTCTGGAAATTCCGTGTCCCCTTCGCGATGTTCCTGTTCGGCCTATTCGGCGCAGGGATAGCCTTTTCCATCGCCGGAATAATCGCCCCTGAATCCATATTCGCCAGCGCCTTCATCGGTAACGCCGACGGTGTGTTTGACATCAGTCGCAATCCGACAATGGCCTACACAATGTTAATCTTCGGCATCTTCGCTTTCTTGGGCGGCATGTCGTTCGATTTGCGCGACCCTTACCGCATATCCCGCCTGTCGGCCTGTGGTTTCTGGCTCCACATCCTTGCAGCCCCTGCAATCGTTAACGTAGTCGCCCTGTCTCTGCTGAACCTCGACGGCACAATGGGCTACGGCCTCGCCGCCGCTGCCCTCGTTGTGATTGCCCTCGTTGCTTTAGTCATCGACCGACGTTCATTCTTGACGGCTGGTATCACTTACATCGGCATCATTTTGGCATGGGCGCTCGACTCAGGATCGGGCGACGATTGGAGCATCGCCGTAACTCTTCTGGTAATGGGTGCATTCATCACCGCCCTTGGTACATGGTGGGTACAGCTTCGCGCCGTTATCATGCGCGCCCTGCCAAATTTCCCGCTTAAAAACATATTACCACCCTATCAGGAGGCAGCATGACTGACCTTACCCCCCGTGAAATCGTATCCGAACTGGATCGCTACATCATCGGCCAGAACGACGCCAAACGCGCCGTGGCTGTGGCCTTGCGTAACCGCTGGCGTCGCCGGCAACTGTCTGATGATCTGCGTGACGAGGTTTACCCCAAGAACATCCTGATGATCGGGCCGACCGGTGTCGGTAAAACCGAAATAAGCCGCCGACTGGCCAAACTGGCGAACGCCCCGTTCCTGAAAGTCGAGGCAACCAAGTTTACCGAAGTGGGCTACGTTGGCCGTGACGTCGAACAAATTGTGCGTGACCTGATGGACAGTGCCATCCTGATGGTGCGTGAACAGTTGCGCGAGGACGTGAAAGCCAAAGCACACAGCGCAGCCGAAGAACGCGTGATTGACGCGCTGGCCGGTGAAGATTCCCGCGATCAAACCCGCGAAATGTTCCGCAAAAAACTGCGCGACGGTATTCTGGATGACAAAGAGATCGAGCTTGATCTGGCCGACAATTCCAACCCCATGCAGATGATGGATATCCCGGGGCAACCGGGGGCTGGTATGGGCATGATGAACCTCGGCGATATTTTCGG
>DFBD01000199.1:12830-13233 GCA_002367255.1 Rhodobacterales bacterium UBA3089
TGGATGAAGAAACCGTTAACAAGAAAGCCATCACCTCGGTCGAAGAAAGCGGCATCGTTTTTCTGGATGAAATCGACAAAGTCTGCGCCCGCTCCGACGCGCGTGGTGGCGACGTGTCCCGCGAAGGCGTGCAGCGTGATTTGTTGCCGTTGATTGAAGGCACAACCGTTTCCACCAAATACGGGCCCGTCAAAACAGACCACGTCTTGTTCATCGCATCGGGTGCATTCCACATCGCCAAACCTTCGGACCTTCTGCCTGAACTCCAGGGTCGCCTGCCAATTCGCGTCGAACTTCGCGCCCTGATCGAGGAAGACTTCGTTCGCATCCTGACGGAAACCGATAACGCCCTAACGCTGCAATACACCGCCCTGATGGCCACCGAGGAAGTCACCGTCGACTT
>DFBD01000199.1:13324-21504 GCA_002367255.1 Rhodobacterales bacterium UBA3089
CTAAGCTTCACTGCACCTGATCGGGCAGGGGATAAGGTCACAGTGGATGCAGCATTCGTTGAAAAATATTTGGGCGAGTTGTCTAAATCAACCGACCTAAGCCGATACGTTTTGTAAACCATTGCCCTGCTTCGCGGCAGGGCAATACCTCAAACCTTCTTCATAAACGAAGCCTTAAGAACAACCGTAGCTTTCCCGATCCGGCATTCCACCTGATCCGGATTGCCAGTCAGCCGCACGTTCTTGATCTGCGCGCCGCGCTTCAATGTCTTCGACATACCCTTAACTTTCAGGTCTTTGATGACCATCACCGTGTCGCCATCCTCAAGGGTTGCGCCGTTGCTGTCTTTGGTATCCATTTATAAATCCTTAAGGTTAATCGGGCGCGAGCATATAGCCCGCCCCGCGTACTGTCTGTAAATATCGAGGTTGCTTGGGGTCCGCTTCCAGCTTGCGCCGCAGCCGCGTGATTTGTACGTCAACGGCCCGTTCCTGCGCCGAACCATCACTTTTGCCAAGATCGTTAACCAATTGCGTACGGGTGATAGGTTCATGCGCATTAGCTGCGAAAAGCTTCATCAAAGCATTCTCGGTCGCGGTTAGCCGGATACGTTCATCCCCCCGCCACAGCTCGCTGCGGGTTACATCATACCGAACATCGGCCATTTGCAGGATCTTGGGCGGCTCGACAACGATATCGGTTTTCGGCACGCGTCGCAGGATAGCGTTCACCCGTAAAAGCAGTTCCTTGGGTTCGAACGGTTTGGCCAGATAATCATCGGCCCCCATCTCTAGCCCCTTGATTCTGTCGTCGGCATCCCCTCGCGCGGTTAGCAAAAGGATGGGGGTGGGCAAGGTGCGGCGCAGGTCTTGGGTTAACGAAAGCCCATCCTCGCCCGGCATCATGATGTCGATGATCAACATGTCGAATTCCAAGCCGAGCAGCAATCGTCGGGCATGGGCCGCGTCGCGTGCGCCGGTTACCAAAAAGCCGTTTCGGGCAAGGTATTTTTGCAACAACTGCCGAATGCGTTGGTCATCATCAACCACCAGCAGATGCGCTTCACCGTGTTCGTCGCGCGGGATCATCGGGTGTCATCTGCAAAGTTTAATACCTTTTCACGCAAACTTGGGTCAATTATTTGTTCCAGTACGGTGCGGAACCCATGCACGGCTTCCGGCCCCGCGTTAGAATAGGCTTTGCGCATCCGTTTGCGCTGCGCGCCCGACAATTCCTGCTCCAGTGTCTCGCCCGCCTCGGTCAGGAACAAGTTCCGTTGACGGCGGTCTTGCTTGCCAACACGGCTGTCTACCAGACCATCTTCGACCAATTGCCTTAACACACGGTTAAGGGATTGTTTTGTCACGCCAAGGATATTTAATAAATCATTAACCGTCAGGCCCGGCTTTCGATTGATGAAGTGGATCGCGCGATGGTGCGCCCGCCCGTAGGCATAATTCTCCAGAATTAAATCAGGGTCGGCGGTGAACCCGCGATAGGCAAAGAACATCAGCTCGATTCCCTGTCGCAACTGGTCGTCGGTCAGGAACAGCAACTGCTCGGATCGACCGGGCTGACGCGCTAAACGGTTTCTTTGCATGGCTTTTCCCTCAAGCTGATTTGCTTGTTCACAGTTTATGTCAGTCTTGTTGACTTTCCAAGAATCATTTGTTAGCAAAATGAGGAAATAACGAAACAAACTGTCGAATATGGCGTGATACGCGCAATTTTCGAAAACACGGAGAATAAAACAATGGCTGGAGCCTCATACGACGATCGCGACGGATACATCTGGATGGATGGTAAGCTAGTGGAGTGGCGCGATGCAAAGGTGCATGTCCTGACACATGCATTGCATTACGGCTCCTCCGTTTTTGAAGGGGAGCGTTGCTACAACGGGAAAATTTTCAAAAGTCGGGAGCATTCCGAGCGTTTGCTGAAATCCGGCGAATACATGGACATCCCGATTCCCTACACAGTTGACGAAATAGAAGATGCGAAGGCAATGGCATTAGAGGCCAGCGGCTTGACCGATGCATACGTTCGCGTTCTTGCGTGGCGTGGTTCGGGTGACGACATGGGGGTCGCGGCGCAGGCTAACCCTGTTCATATGGCCGTGGCCGTTTGGCCTTGGGGTGCGTATTACGGCGATGCAAAATATGACGGCGCGAAGCTGGACATTTCCAAATGGAAGCGCCCTGACCCTGCAACGATCCCGTGTTTCGCCAAGGCTGCCGGTCTTTACATGATCTGCACCATGTCCAAACACGCGGCCGAGGCCAAGGGTTGTTCTGATGCGTTAATGTATGATTACCGCGGCTACGTGGCCGAGGCGACGGGCGCGAATATCTTCTTCGTCAAGGATGGTGTTGTGCACACGCCAATCCCCGACGCGTTCCTGAACGGCATCACCCGCCAGACAGTTATAGGCATGTTGCAAGATCGCGGTATCGAGGTGCTCGAGCGCCACATCATGCCCGAAGAACTGGCCGATTTCGAACAGTGCTGGCTAACCGGCACCGCTGCCGAGGTAACCCCTGTTGGCCAGATCGGCGACTATACCTTCACTGTCGGCGACCTTACGCGGAACATCGCGGAAAGCTACGAAAAGCTGGTGCGCGCATAATCACTAGGTGAAATACTGTTAAAAACGGCGTACTTTTTATGCGCCGTTTTTATTTTGACGGCGCCCCATTAAACCGGTTTAGTAGTTTAATGATTAACCGTATATTAACCAAGAATATGGCGGATTAGGTATGGCTAAGAAAATCATTATAGACACCGATCCGGGTCAGGACGATGCCGTGGCGATCCTTCTGGCGCTCGGTTCACCTGAGCTAAAGGTGTTGGGGATCACGGCGGTAGCTGGAAATGTGCCGCTGGCGCTGACCCAGAAAAATGTTCGTATTATTTGCGAATTGGCGGGCCGGCCCGATATTCCAGCCTTCGCAGGAGCTATTCGCCCATTGGTGCGCAAACTTGTAACAGCGGAAAATGTGCACGGAAAAACAGGGTTGAACGGGCCGAAATTGCCTGACCCGACTATGCCGTTACAAGAACAATACGCGGTGGACTTTATTGTTGAAACTTTGATGACTGAACCCGAAAACACCGTAACCCTTTGTGTTCTCGGCCCGTTAACCAACATCGCGTTGGCCATGATCCGGGAACCCAAAATCATCCCACGCATCGCCGAAATCGTCCTGATGGGCGGCGGCTGTTTCGAGGGTGGGAATGTAACCCCCGCCGCCGAGTTCAACATCTACGTCGACCCCCACGCCGCCAAAACCGTGTTCGAAGCGGGCGTGCCGATCACCATGTTCCCGCTCGATGTCACCCACAAGGCGTTAACAACACGTAAACGCGTGGAGCAGTTCAGGGCCATGGGAACAAAGGTTGGAACGGCAACAGCCGAACTCCTCGACTTTTTCGAGCGTTTCGATGAAGAAAAGTACGGCACCGACGGCGGCCCGCTGCATGACCCAAACGTCATCGCATGGCTTTTGAAGCCTGAACTTTACAGTGGCCGCCACATCAACGTCGAAATCGAAACCGCCTCCGAATTGACGATGGGTATGACTGTTGCAGATTGGTGGGGCGTGACCGACCGACCGAAAAACGCGTATTTCGTGCGCGATTTGGATGCTGATGGCTTCTATAACCTGCTGGTAGAGCGGATTGGTACCTTGTAGCCCTTGACTCCGCCGCCTTGAGACAACAAACGCGCTGTGATATAACTTACAAATGGCGCGCCGCTGATCGGCGCATGAGATTTAGGAGGACATTGTCCTGTCCGATAATGTTGACGCGGCCGAGATGACCGCAAGTTCCGCGAATACCACCCTTGGTAAAAGCGGAGATAAAACCGAAAGCGATGCAATGCTCGCCCGGATCTTGAACTCGCTTGAAGAGAGCAAGGCAGAAGACATCGTGACCATTCCATTGCACGGGAAATCCGAGATGGCAGATAACATGGTTATCGCGTCTGGTCGTTCCTCGCGGCAGGTGTCGGGACTGGCGGAAACGCTTTACAAGCTGATTAAAGAAGAAACCGGCATCATTTGTCGTACCGAAGGTAAACAATCCGGCGACTGGGTTTTGCTGGATTGTGGCGACGCGGTTGTGCATATCTTCCGCCCCGAAGTGCGGGATTTTTATCAGCTGGATAAAATGTGGCTGACTGCCGGTGGTGATCAGCCCGAAGAGGACTAATATGCGCGTCAGCTTATGCGTTGTCGGTCGCCTGCGGGCGGGGCCGGAACGCGACCTTATCGATGATTACCTAACGCGGTTTGAACGCACGGGCAGGGCGCTTGGCCTTGGTCCGGCCTCGGTGATCGAGGTTGAGGACAAAAAAGGCGGCGGCTCGATAGCAGAAGCTGCGCTTTTGCGTAAGGCGATCCCCGACGGGGCGTTTCTTGTGACAATGGACGAGCGCGGCAAAGTTCTGACCTCGCCAGAGTTTGCCAACAAACTTGCCGGATGGCGCGATAACAGCCAGCGTGATCTGGCGATTGTGATTGGCGGCGCGGATGGCATTGCGCCCGATCTGCGAGCCGAGGCGGATTTTTCGCTGTCTTTCGGCAAGATGGTCTGGCCCCACATGCTGGCGCGCGTGATGCTTACCGAACAACTGTATCGCGCAGCGACTATTCTGTCCGGTGGTCCATATCACCGCGCCTGATCGCTTGCGCTTGCGCGCGCGCGATCTTACTTAAAGGTTAATCAAAACCGGAGGGCTCCGATGCCTGCACCAAAACCCGTAGTATTATGCATCCTTGATGGCTGGGGCTTGCGCGAAGAACGCGAGAACAATGCGGTTGCGCTGGCCGATACGCCGAACTTCGACCGGATCATGGATGAGTGTCCTAATGCAACATTAACGGCATGCGGCCCCGATGTTGGTCTGCCGGAAGGGCAGATGGGGAACTCCGAGGTTGGGCACACGAATATAGGCGCAGGCCGCGTTGTCTGGATGGACCTGCCAAAGATTAACAATGCAATAACGGACGGCTCGTTTCAAAAGAACGCAGCGCTGTTGCGCTTTGCCGCAACGCTGAAAAAGACGGGCGGAACGGCGCATATCGCGGGCCTCGCCTCGCCCGGTGGTGTGCATGCGCATCAGGATCATATTGTTGAAGTTGCCAAAGTGTTAACGGCGGCGAGCGTTCCGGTGGTTCTGCACGCTTATCTTGATGGGCGCGATGTGGCACCCAAAAGTGCGGATCAGCAGATCGCCAAATTGGTTAACGATCTGCCAGATGGCGCGAAAATCGGCACGGTTTGCGGGCGGTTCTTTGCGATGGATCGCGATAACCGCTGGGATCGTGTGCAAGCCGCTTTTGATGTTATGACGACGGGCAAAGGCAAGGCTGCGGATACTGCGCTGGATGCGATTAACGTGGCGTATGATGCGGGCGAGACGGACGAGTTCGCCTCCCCAACCGCCATCAACGGGTATAGCGGCATGCAGGACGATGACGGTTTACTGTTTGTTAACTTTCGCGCCGACCGTGCCCGTGAAATTCTGGCAGCGCTGGCTGATCCGGCGTTTGACGCCTTCGATGCCTCCGCCCGCCCAAAATTCGCGGCGGTCTGCGGGATGGTCGAGTATTCCGATAAGCATAACGCCTATATGGATGTGATGTTCCCGTCTGAAGAAATCGTTAACACGCTGGGGCACTGGGTATCTAGCCACGGAAAAACCCAATACCGTCTCGCGGAAACTGAAAAATACCCGCACGTCACCTTCTTCATGAACGGCGGCGAGGAAACCCCCGAGACAGGCGAAGACCGCTACGTTTCCCCCAGCCCCAAGGTGAAAACCTACGATATGCAGCCCGAAATGTCGGCGTCAGACGTTACAGACCATCTGGTGGATGCCATAAGCGGGCAGAAATACGACCTGATAATAGTGAACTTCGCCAACCCCGATATGGTCGGTCACACGGGCGACCTGCAAGCGGCAATGGAAGCCTGCGCAGCGGTGGACGAGGGTGTGGGCAAGGCACTTGTCGCATTGAAAGCCGTTGGCGGCGCCATGATCCTGACAGCGGACCACGGCAATTGCGAAACGATGGTCGACCCTGTGACTGGCGGTCCGCACACAGCGCACACGCTAAACCCGGTGCCCGTTGTGCTGATCGGTGGCCCCGAAGGTGCCAAAATGCGTAGCGGCGGGCGGTTGGGTGACCTCGCGCCAAGTCTGCTGCAATTGATGCAATTACCGATTCCGAAGGAAATGACAGGCCAATCCCTGATCGTTTAGGCGGATTACTGCGCAGGCATGTGAATAAAATGTGATCAGTTTCCACTTAAAGGCTGGTGTAGAAACGCAGGAAAGGTTCTATATAGACTCTAGCCTCGTGCCAGATTCTCGTTTCGGGCGAAAACATAGGATGTATTTGAATGAAAAAAATTCTCTTAGGAACACTAGCCGGTGCCGTAGCTGGCTTGGTAATTGCAGTGCAAGTTTCCGGCCCGATTAACGCACAAGAGAGTGAGCGCCTCCAAACGACTTATGAACAGCTAGATCTGTTTGGTGATATTTTCGAACGCATCCGTTCCACTTACGTCGAAGAAGTGGATGACGTGGCATTGATCGAGGCCGCGATTAACGGGATGTTAACCTCGCTTGACCCACACTCCAGCTATCTGCCGCCTCGTGATTACGACGATATGCAAGTTGAAACCCGTGGGGAGTTCGGCGGCCTTGGCATCGAAGTGACGCAAGAGGACGGCTTTGTGAAAGTCGTCTCGCCCATCGATGATACGCCTGCTGATCGTGCCGGTCTGGAAGCTGGCGATTTCGTCACCCATATCGATGGTGAAAGCGTGCTGGGATTTACGTTGAACGAGGCCGTTGACCTTATGCGCGGCGAAGTTGGGGAAGAAATCGTGCTGACGATTTTCCGCGAAGGCCTGGACGAACCGTTCGACGTGACCATCGTGCGAGACATTATCAAACTGACAGCCGTTAAAGTGCGAACCGAGGGGCGTGCGATTGTGGTTCGTATCACCTCGTTCACCGAAAAAACCTACATTAACCTTGCTGAGGGTATGGCCGAGGAAATCGAGGCAAACGGCGGTGTTGATAACATAGACGGCTTTGTTCTTGACCTTCGAAACAACCCGGGTGGCTTGCTTAGTCAGGCGATCTCGGTTTCTGACGCGTTCCTTGACGCTGGCGAGATCGTATCCACTCGTGGCCGTAACGAGGGGGACAGCGACCGTTTTAACGCCGAAAAAGGTGATCTGGCTGAAGGCAAGCCGATTGTTATCCTGATCAACGGCGGCTCGGCTTCGGCATCTGAAATTGTGGCGGGCGCGTTGCAAGACCACCGCCGCGCGGTTGTGATCGGAACGAAAAGTTTCGGCAAAGGCTCGGTTCAAACGATTATGCCAATCGCCGGTGATGGCGCGATGCGTCTGACGACGGCGCGGTATTACACACCCTCTGGCCGTTCGATTCAAGCTTTGGGGATTACGCCGGACATTTTGGTTGAACAACGCCCACGCGTCGAAGATGACGAAGGTAACGGCGACCAAAACCGCCGTGGTCGTTCCGAGGCCGATTTGCGCGGATCGTTGAATAACGATTCCCTAACGGACGAAGAAATCGAACTGCTGGAAGCCGAGCGCGCGGAGCAAGAAGAAAACGCTGCGCGTCGGGACGAAGATTTTCAACTGTCGTATGGCTTGGATATCTTGCGTGGGTTGAACGTATTGGCCAAGTAACAGGATGACCGAAGCAGAAATCGCCGCGCTGCCATATCGCCCGAACGTCGGGTTGATGGTACTGAATGCACAGGGAAACGTCTTTACGGGCCAGCGCCTCGATTACCCCGGCGCGGCTTGGCAGATGCCACAGGGCGGCATTGACGAGGGCGAAGATACCGAGGTCGCGGCCTATCGCGAGTTGCAGGAAGAAACGGGTATTTCGTCCGAGATGGTCCAGATTTTGGCGCAATCGTCTAGCTGGATTTCTTACGATTTCCCCGTCGAGCTTGCAAAAAAGCTGTGGAAGGGCGGGTATCGCGGCCAAAAACAGCGCTGGTTCCTGATGCGCTTTAGCGGGGTTGATAGCCAGATCAACATCCAGACCGAGGAACCCGAGTTTGCCGAATGGCGCTGGATGTCACCCCATGATCTGCTGGACAATATCGTGCCGTTCAAGCGT
>DFBD01000216.1 GCA_002367255.1 Rhodobacterales bacterium UBA3089
GGCAGTTCTGCGAAAAACTAACAACTGTTAGAAAAAAGTAAACCCCAAAAATTTGACCCTGCAAATCAAAATGGTTCGCCAAATCTGAGAGCCGTTTTTGACACCTACTGCGGCACTGACCTGCCCCCCGAAACTTCCCTCAGTTTAATGTAGAGTTTGCTCAACCTTTGAAGGAGCAAACAAATGCGACAGAGTCGTTTTACAGAGGCCCAGATTATTGGGATGATCAAAGAACAGGAAGCTGGAATGCCGACGGCTGAGGTGTGTCGCAGACATGGCTTGAGCCCCGCGTCGTTCTACAAGTTCAAAGCCAAGTACGGTGGCATGAACGTTTCTGACACCCATCGCCTTAAATCGCTGGAAGATGAGAACGCCAAACTGAAGCGTCTGTTGGCAGACACCATGTTGGATAACGTTGTCCTGAAAGATCTGCTGGGAAAGAACTGACGACACCGAATGTGCGACGGGCTGCTGCACGCAAGGCGATGCTGGATCATGATATCTCGCAACGCCGAGCGTGCAGGCTTGTTGGTGTCGATCCCAAGACTGTCCGGCGCGACAAACCGCCGGATAATCCTGAAGTTCGCGAAGAAATGAGGGTGATTGCCAGCAAGCGTCGACGGTTTGGTTATCGCCGGATCGGCGTGCTGTTGGAACGCAAAGGCATGATTATGAACCACAAGAAGCTGTATCGTATCTACACTGAGGAAAAGCTGGGCGTCAGGCGGCGCAGGGGCCGTAAACGAGCGCGTGGGTCACGCACACCTATGCCGGTAGCTTTGCACCCAGGCGAGCGCTGGTCGTTGGATTTTGTGTCTGACACGTTTGGCGCGTCTCGCAAGTTCCGCATGCTGGCAGTGAATGACGATTGCTGTCGCGAAAACCTGTGCCTGATGGCAGATACAAGCATCTCAGGTGCGAGGGTGGCACGCGAGCTGGATGCGCTTGTGCGGATCTATGGCAAGCCATCCTGCATCGTCAGTGATAATGGCACAGAGTTCACAAGTCGTGCGATTTTGAAATGGGCCGGGGATAACAAAGTTGATTGGCATTATATCGACCCGGGCAAACCACAGCAAAACGCCTTCATCGAAAGCTTCAATGGCAGTCTGCGAGACGAGCTGTTGAATGAGGAGATCTTCGATACGTTAGATGACGCCCGAAGGAAATTGGCGCTCTGGCGATACGATTACAATAACGTCAGACCGCACTCATCTCTGGGCAACCAAACACCCGCTGAAGCGCGTCGAGCGCTTGAGCAATTTGAAGGCTCAACGCACGACGCGCTTGCCCAAAATGAAACCGACGAATATGAAATCCAAACCCGCAAACTCTCGTTATGAATGAGGGAGCCTCAGGGAGCAGGTCAGTGGCAAGAAGGTCAAGCCGACACGGCCGGACAAAGCCTTGCCCTGCCCAATGGACCGTTTGAATCGGCAGTTCCGCGCGACGATGCCTAACCAACTCCGGGTATGGTTAGGAACAAAGGATAAGTGGCTCAAAACGAATGCCGAGAAATTGAAATTGTTGAAAACCTATTCCTTGACTTCGCCCGCCCTGCATGGCGCAATCAAGCGGCCTCTACCACGTACGAGTTCGCGAATTCTGTCAAGATCCTCAAGGTAGGATAGCTCATGTTCACGCAATACTTGGTCGTTGAACCGTCCATTTAGAATTCCAGCTGCATTGCTACTCGCAAGTAGTTGTTTTCCAAGCGTCGAGGAGTTGGATTTCTTTGCTTCTATGTTTTTTAGTGTTTTTATTTCCGGCCAATTGGTGAACTCGCGCAGTTGCCGCTTTGGATTCGACAAAAATGAAGGAAAATCTCGAATGACCAGCCTGGCGTGGGGGAAGACGTCGGCGATTTCACTCACTACGCGTGACCATTTATGCTCGGACGGATTCATCTCGCGGGACGCAGCTAAAAGCTCGGAGGGCATCACGCCTTTTTGTGCGAGATAGCGAATTGCAGACAGCCACCATTCGTGTGGCGGTCTAATAGATAAACAAACCGTGTCGAACAGTTTCACAGAATTGCCCAGCCTAGTTATTGAGCGGGTTACGCTTGGGTAGAGCTCTTTACTTCGTAAGTTCTCTTCCATTGTCCCAAGAATGTTCTCTTCGCTTAAGAATACCCGCGCACCACATGCGAGGCTGCTTTCAAGAGCTCGAAAAACTCTTTCCTGGTGAGTTTTGTCAGGACATGACTGGCCTTCCGGCGTTCGATAAATTACGCCTGTTAAAAACCGCTTATCTCTACACTCCGATATCTCAATGAACTTAATATTGTGCTTTTCTGCCGCTGCCCGCCGTTTGTACATGAACTCTTGAAGAAGGGTCGTACCCGTTCGGTGAGCCCCTAAATGCAAAAAACACTCTGCCATTTCGCGATAGTTCCATCTGCTGATACTTTGCAACAGGCTATACATGCTGGTCAGGCGTATCCTAAAGAAAAAACGGAGTTTCTTCCATCTGTTTAAAAAGCCCTTCCGAAGCCGCACGTCTCATCAGCTCGTTTTCAGCATCAGGAACCCTGTCATTCAAGGGACAAGTGAGGTCGGGCCGAGGCTACCTCGCAGAAATGAAAACGTAACAACCAGTAGGTTATTCAGAATGTCAAATGTGCTCGGTTCTAGCAGGAATTCTCTATCTAGCCGAGAGTCCAGTCGCCGATCGCTTGTTCGATTTCAACATAGTCACACCCAACAAAGGTAATTGAGCCACCTTCGGCGAAATCTAGGACAACAGATCCTTCCTCCGCATTTAGTGTGTACGCGCCGTGGGAAAGTGCATCGCGAGCACTTTGGCTGAGATCCAATCCATCCGTTTCCGAGTTGTACCCGTGGATTATGTCATTTCCGTCTGTAAGGTTGAAAATGAAAACGTCTCCATTCCCCCAGGCATAAAAAGTGTCGTCACCCTGGCCGCCTTGAACTGTAGCCCCAAACGTCGTGTGAATGGTATCGTTACCTTTGCCTGCGTGGATGACCGCCTGCGAGCTTTCCGAGTAGCAGTAGTCATCCCCTTCCCCTAAACGGACATGTCCAGAAGCCCCATGCCCTAGACGAGCGTTGTCGTTACCGGCGCCAAGGTCAACATCGCTGTGCTGCAAGTAGTTGACATATTGATCATCGTAAGCTGTGCCGACAACCTTCTCAACATCGTCGAACTCTAGTTTGTCTTGGATCTCAATCTCAACGACGCCAGAGTCGACAAAAATACTCGCGCCACTTGTGGCGCTTTTTAGGTCCACGACATCGTATCCGGCTCCACCATCTACTGAATACATACCGCCCTGAAAAATAAAGGAATCATTGCCTTCGTTTCCAAACGCAGATCCACTTGAACCTTCCAGTGAGATTACGTCGTTTCCGCCCCCCCCGAATACATGGTCCTCTCCGGCCCCGGTATAGATTTGATCATTCCCTGCCTGACCATAAAGCTCATCATCTCCAGCCCCGCCCCACAGTAGGTTGTCATTCGAATCTCCATAGAGAGTGTCGTCGAAAGTTGATCCGGAAAGGCCCTCAACATCATGGAAAATTTCAAACTCTGCCCAGCCGGTCCCAGTAACGTAGGGATCCAACGAAGCGACGACACCTTTGTCGGCGTTTTCGTATGAAACGACATCAACACCCTCACCGCCTTGAAACTTCTCTACTTCGGCGGAAGCAACAAGCCAATCGGTTGCTGCCGTCCCGAGAACTTCTTCAATAGCCACAACCTCGACGATGACAGTTTGATACGGATCAAGGTCAAGAATAAACTCATTGTTGAAGCTAGCTGTGATCGGTTCCCACAGGATTTCCCCAGGCAGGTCAGGTTCGTTAAAAGGTGACAGATCATTGAATTCCCTATAGCTTCCGTCACTTTCGCTAAGATCTGCTGAAACGTATCCTACCGAAACTATGATATAGTCTTCCCCCAGTTCCTCAAACACAAAGCCCAAACTTCGTTCCAAATCGGTAGCATTTGAAATGGTTATAAAACCGCCTTCCTCACCGAGAAATGCGATCACGCCCACCTGATCGCTTCCCGACTCTACATCGAGCGGTTTCGTCCCAGGCGCATTCTCTTCCAAGTAAGCTAAAAGAGCCCCTGCGACAGTCAAGTCGCCATCGGGAAGTGCCAAGCTGGAGGCATGATACAGGGTCGACCAGAAATGCATTGAGTCGACACCATTTTGAACGAGCTCCGCAAATACCTTCAGGATGACTGGCACTTGGGCCAAGCCAAAAAACGGAACTTCCTTTTGGTTGGTGTTCCACTCAGAAACGCGCAATGTTACATCCATGCCGAAGTGCTCAGCTGAATCAAACAACAGGTCGATCGATTGCTTGATCCACGTTTCCAGCGCTCCATAAGCTTCAATGTAGCTCAGGCCTTGGTCTTTAGCGTACCAGTGCGTTACCACGGAGTCGATGCACTCGATGGCTTCCTCCGAAAGCTGGCTAAATACACCATTCGCGCGCGCAACCAAATCTTCGTAGGAAAGAGTAGTCTCTTCATTTGCGAGGAATGTCCAAACCTGAATGCAGATATCAGGCTCACCCCAATCGCCTTGCAGGTTGTAATCTTCATCGTATTTGTCGATTGCGGCCTGAACTACCGGTGCAATTGCGTTAACCAACTTGCCGTATTCTTGTGAGGTCATATGAGCCTCGTACTCATTGCCTAATTCGAAAGCGTCAATATTACCGCCGGACGCCACAAGGACGTTGTAGACAAAATCGAAAACAAACTGCGAGTTTGATGGATCAAATACGAGATCTCCCGAGCCGCTTGGATCAGGTACCAGAAGCTGAAATGTTGGTATTATGAAGGTGGGGGAAAGCCCATTTTCAGCGCAGTATTCCGCAAAGTCGTAAGCTCCGACGGTGCGGCGAGTCGAGCCGTCTTCCAGTATTATTTCAGACGCGTTAGGATCAGTGATGTCAAAGCCACGCTCAGCCGTTATCCCACCCGGATAGCGGATGTGAGTTGACCCAACGGCCTCTACCACGTCGTCATAGCTTTCCCAGGGCGCATCGCCAATTCGCTCCCAATCAGCAACGAAGTTTAGGCCGAAGTGTTCTACAGATATCTCTTCCACATTTGAAATCTGTTGGTCAAAATTATGTATCTTTAGTTCCAACATCTGCCACGCTCCACTACAACTCAAGCTCAAGCTCAAGCTCAAGCATTGTTCGTTTACCGCAGCGGTGGCTTGACTTGATTGGGGCAAAATATAGGCAAGTGCGAAGGCTTTTAGTAAACGTGATTAAACCGCCCCGGTTTTACTGGAGACTGTTTAGTATCCACTCTTTGGTCTAAACCCTCCGACTTCCAGTCGGACCCGCTTCAGCGCGAAAGAATCGTGCTATGTTCTTACCCTCTGGAAAATGAGCCGCAGCCGGGTCGAAGGCTCATTTTCCAGAGGGTAAGAACATGCAATATGACACCGGCAAGCACTGCGTTTTCTATCACCGCTATCACATCGTTTGGTCGACCAAGTATCGTTACAAGGTGCTGACTGGGGTGCTTCGGCTTCGCTTGCGCGACATCTGCCGTCAAGTTTGCCGCGAGAACGAGGTCGACATCTTGCGCGGGGTGCTGTCGAGCGACCACGTGCACATGTTCGTATCGGTGCCGCCAAAGCTCGCGACCTCCGACCTGGTGCGCAAGATGAAGGGCCGTCCGTCTTTCAAAGTGCAGCGTGAGTTTCCGACGATCCGCAAGCGATACTGGGGCTGCCGGATTTGGGGCAGGGGGTATTTTTCAACCACCAACGGCGCCATCAACGAAGACATTGTACTTCATACCTGGAAGATCACATCGCTGATCCTACCGGCAT
>DFBD01000230.1:0-2777 GCA_002367255.1 Rhodobacterales bacterium UBA3089
GTTGTGGTCGGGCGCTCGAATATCGTCGGAAAACCTATGGCGCAGCTTCTATTGAAGGATAGTTGCACCGTCACCATCGCCCATTCCCGCACAAAAGATATCGAGGCATTGTGCCGTAACGCCGATATTCTGGTCGCTGCCGTTGGTCGCGCTGAAATGATCACGGGCGATTGGGTGAAACCCGGCGCGACCGTGATTGACGTGGGTATCAACCGCATTCCAGCACCTGAGCGGGGCGAAGGGAAAATGCGGCTGGTCGGGGATGTAGATTTTGCATCGGCCAGTCAGGTTGCAGGTGCTATCACCCCCGTACCCGGTGGCGTAGGCCCGATGACCATCGCCTGCCTTTTGGCCAATACCGTGACCGCGTGTTGCCGCACGAACGACCTGCCGGAACCCGAAGGGCTAACGGCTTAACTCACTCGACCCGCGACATCTCCATCGCACGATTGGCCACATGCGGGTTGATCGTGTGCACCGCGTCATATTGTGTCAGATAAACCCGCCCCGACAGATGCTCCAGAAAATGCGAGCGCTTCAGGCGGTCCATAACCGGCCCCTTCACCTCGGACAGGTGCAACATCACGTTTAAATGCCCTAAGCGCTCGTTTATCGCCTCAAGGCTTTCCAGCGCGGATGCATCAATGAAGTTTACCGCCGAACACATCAGCACCACATGCTCGATCTGATCGTCCGAGGCCACCGCGCTGTAAATCTTGTCTTCAAGGAACCGCGCATTGGGAAAGTACAGGCTCTCGTCGATACGAATTGTGAAAATTTCAGGCGTAACAATAACCTCGTGGCGGTTAACGTTACGGAAATGCTCGGTGCCCGGCACTTGGCCGACAATGGCGGAATGTGGTTGCGAGGTGCGATAAAGGTGCAAGAATATCGAGACGCTGACGCCCGCGATAATCCCCAACTCCACCCCTACAGTTAGCGTCAAGATTATGGTCGCAGCCATCGCGGCAAAATCGGTTCGCGAATAATGCCACGTCTGCTTCAGTGAGCCGAAATTCAGCAGCGACGACACCGCGACAATGATAATTGCGGCCAGCGTCGCCTTGGGCAGAAAGAACAAGAGTGGCGTCAGAAAAATAGCGGCGACAAGTACACCGACGGCCGTAAACCCACCCGCCGCAGGTGTCTTGGCACCGGAATCAAAGTTCACCATAGAACGCGACAACCCACCCGTCACCGGATACCCGCCCGAAAAAGCCGATGCGATATTGGCTGCGCCCAGTCCGATCAGCTCCTGATCCGGCGAGACCTGCTGACGACGTTTTGCAGCAAGGGTTTGTGCCACCGAAATGGATTCAACGAACCCGACAATCGAAATAAGCACAGCAGAGCCAACCAATTGCCCCCATATTTCCATATCGAACGAGGGAAGGGCGAAAGGTGGAAACCCGCTCGGCAAAGTGCCAACGACGCTGACCCCCCGTTCGGCCAAACCAAACGCCCATGTAACCGCAGTGGTCAGCACCACGACAATAATCGGGCCGGTTTTGGAAAGGATACCCGCCAGTTTTTCGTTAATGCCATATCGTACCAGAATCGGCTTCATACCTGTGCGCGCCCAGTACAAGATTCCGATGGAAGTCGCGCCAATTGCGAGGGTAACAAAGTTCACATCGGTGACGTTTTGCACCAACGAGCCGATCAGCGCGATCAGATTACTGCCCGATGCGTTAATCCCGAAAATATGTTTGATTTGACTGGTCGCGATAATCAACGTCGCCGCAGTCATAAAACCGGATATCACCGGATGGCTTAAGAAATTCACCAGAAACCCCAGCCGAAACAACCCCATAACCAGCAAAATAATACCCGAGATCATCGCCAGCGCAATCGCTGCCGCCGCATATTCCGCCGTGCCCTGCAAAGCCATGTCGCCAACCACCGCCGCCGTCATCAGTGACACCACAGCCACCGGCCCAACCGCCAGTGCGCGACTGGTGCCAAACATTGCGTAGGCCATCAATGGCAGGATCGCCGCATAAAGCCCCATTTCCGGTGGCAATCCAGCCAACAACGCATAGGCCAGCGACTGCGGGATAATCATGATTGTCACAATCAACGCCGCCACAAGATCGTCCGTTAGAATGCTGCGGTTATAACCTTTGGACCACGCCAAAATCGGCAGATACTTTTTCAACATGGGGCGGCATCCTAGATTTTACCCTTGATGGGCATTCCAAAGCATCGTGCAACGATTACCGGAACGGCAATATGCCAGCACCGGCCCGTTTTTGGCGGCGACGGCTTTCTTGAAATCTATCAATGTATTGTTGCTAATCCCTTGATGCCCCTGCGGTACGTAGAAGAACTTCAAACCATGCTCTTTCGCAAGTTTTTTCATTTCCATAGAGGTGGGCTGCCCTGCGCTTTCGCCATCCGGACGGTTGCACATCAGGGTTTTGAAACCTGCATCCTTGATCGCAACGACATCTGCCTCCGTGATCTGGGCGCTAACGCTATACTCCTCGGTTATTTTGCGAATGCGCATTGGTTTAGGTTCGTTTGAACCTGAAATCATCCGGCGCAAGCCCCGGATGAAACCTTGGTTTTCAGTATTAGAGGGCATTAACAGGTACCTTTAAATAGATTTGACCATTCTCTTCGGCTACAGGCATTTGCCCTGCGCGCATGTTAACCTGAATAGACGGCACAATCAATTTAGGCATGGAAAGTTGTGCATCCCTATCCGTCCGCATTTTGACGAACTCGTCTTCGGCTTTGCCTGCACCAACATGTACGTTCAACGCCTTCTGTTC
>DFBD01000230.1:2851-4087 GCA_002367255.1 Rhodobacterales bacterium UBA3089
AATTTTCTGGATCGAGGCGTATAAATCTTCGGCAGAGCCACCGGGGAAATCGCAACGTGCCGTACCAAAATCAGGCATGAACATCGTGTCACCAACAAAGGCAGCATCGCCCACAACGTATGTCATACACGCAGGCGTGTGGCCCGGCGTATGCATTATATCAACCTTCATCGAACCGATTTGGATGGTATCACCGTCAACGAACAACTTGTCGAATTGCGAGCCGTCACGCTGGAATTCGCTGCCTTCGTTGAAGACTTTGCCAAACACGCCCTGCACAACTGTGATGTTCGCGCCGATACCGATTTTTCCACCAACTTGTTCCTGAATGTAGGGGGCTGCCGAAAGGTGATCCGCATGGACGTGGGATTCCAGAATCCACTCCACCTTCAAATCGTTGGCGCGTACATAGGCGATAACCTCATCAGCGGACTGCGTATCGGTGTGGCCGTTGGCGAAATCGAAATCCAGAACTGAATCAACAATCGCAACGCTGGTGCTATTCGGGTCTTTGATTACAAACGAAACCGTGTTGGTTGCGTTGTCGAAAAATGCTTTTACTTCGGGGGTCATCGGCCCTCTCCTATATATAACTGTGTTGTATACTATATAGTGGCAGTATTTCACATTGCAATAATTGAATGTGTTTTGACGTTAGGTCGCAAGCACCCAAGGCCCACACAGCAGCAACAAGCACGCAAATACCCCGCCGATAGGCACCCAAATTCCAACGGTATATGCCCCTTCTGGTGCTGGAACCTTGCGGATTTTCAACACCACCAGCGACAGATTAACCAAAGTAAACACCGCCAGAATAAACTGCGTCGTCGTTTCCGCCAGCGTCCCAATCGGGAAAAACAGCGCCAAGCCAAGGATGACGGCGGTAACCAGAACGGTCGAAATCACGGGTGTATGGGTTTTGGGGTGGATACGGGCAAACACCGCCGGAAGGCTGCCCTTCTTGCCCAGCCCGTACAAAACCCGCGCTGCCATGACGATTTGAATCACAATCCCGTTCAACGTTGCCACAATCGCAATCAATGTTATCATCAAGGGCGAGCTGCCGGTAAGGCGCTCAAACAACAACCCGATTGGCGCTTGCGAGGCCCCCAGCTCCTCCAATGGAAGCGTCAGCACTGCGACTGCCGTCACCATAAAATACAGCACTGTGGCGACAACCAGCACGATCAGAATTGCCAGCGGCATGGTTCGTGCGGGGTTCTTGGTTTCCTCGAC
>DFBD01000187.1 GCA_002367255.1 Rhodobacterales bacterium UBA3089
CTGCGGCGAACGCTTCGCTGCCCCCGCATTGCTTCGCGAGATGGCCGACAAAGGCGAAAGTTTCTACGGTCGGTTTGGGGTGGAAGCCAAAGCGGCTTAACGAAAACCTAAAACTTGAGGGGGTCGCGATACACTCGGGGCCCTTTTACATAATGCTCGACAGTCTAGATTGAACAAATTATGTTCAAATATTCATTCAACGTAAGGCTAATACCGTGCAGCTGTTATCAAGTCAGAAAGCCATAATAAGAACCGCGCTTGCACTATCATTATTGCTGCTTCCATTTGCAGCCAAGGCGCAGTGTATAGACGATCTAGAGCTTCTAACAAATATTGAACTTGGCGTGGAACCTGCTTGCTCGATATATGGTGAAATTCAACAATTGTACAGAAGTGGACATCTTGGCTATAGTTCAATGAAATTGCATGGGGCGGAATATCTGGCTTACACCCATAGTCGGCAGGCGTTTTATTTGCTGATCAGTGAGCTTGATCTGAATCGGCGACATGAAGAATGGCCAGAAAATTTTGATTTTGTCTTTCGGCTATTTCAACGGTCTCTATATAGTTACACTCTTTCGGGGACATTAGAGGGTCAGCGCGGAGCATTTTATCAAGCGGCCTATTGGGGAATGGTTGCTAGGTATGGTCGAGGTGAACTTGTTATCAAGCAAAGCTTGGGCGAAGCACTTTTTGAGATTGACGATTTTGGAAATTTCGTCTCGAGCGATGATTTTATAGATTTTGCAATATGCTTTTGGGAATTTGATATTCCTAGTTTGCCAATTGAGGTTGTACTTGAGAGCGAATTGATTTCGTCTTGTATGGAAAGCGGGAAGTATGACTTCTGAGATAATTATACGAGAACGAATAGTGCTTAGTCGAATTGACATAACGACAGCTCAATAAATTACCACTAAACTGGTTTAGTGGGCGCTAATTTCTCCCTCCCTTACAACTTCACACATTGTGTCAAACCTGTTTCAACCCTGGATTAGAGATTGAAACATGCCCCTTTGAGCGGCATAGAGTTTCTCCGAAGGCTCATAAGAAGCCTATTATTTGGCAGGAGCATATCATGTGTGGCATCATTGGCGTTTTAGGGAAATCCGAAGTTTCCCCTACCATTATCCAAACCCTTCGTCGGCTTGAATATCGTGGCTATGATAGCGCCGGCATTGCAACGCTTGACGGTGGTGCGATCACCTGCCGCCGTGCTGTTGGCAAACTGTCCGAATTGGAGGCCGTTTTGGCGAAGCGTCCGGTCAAAGGCACATCCGGCATAGGCCACACCCGTTGGGCAACGCATGGTTCTGCTACCGAAGAAAACGCCCACCCGCATATCGCGGGGCCAGTGGCGGTTGTTCATAACGGCATCATTGAAAACTTCCGCGAATTGCGCGAAGACCTGATCGCCAAAGGTGTGAACTTCGCCTCGGAAACCGACACCGAAGTCGTCGCCCAGCTTTGCGCCTATTACATTGCCGATGGCAAAAGCCCGCAAGACGCCGTGGCCGCGACCCTTGCCCGCCTTACCGGGGCTTTTGCGCTCGCGTTTTTGTTTGAGGGCGAAGATGACCTGCTAATCGCCGCGCGTCGTGGTTCCCCCTTGGCAATCGGGCATGGGGATGGCGAGATGTTCATCGGCTCCGACGCCATGGCGCTGGCCCCCGTGACCAACCGTATTACCTATCTAGAGGAAGGCGACTGGGCCGTCTTGACCCGCGCTGGCGCCAATATTTTCGACGCGCTTGGCAACCCGGTTGAGCGCCCGATCCGTGTTGTGAACGTTGACCAGATCATGGTCGACAAAGGCGAACACCGCCACTTCATGCTTAAGGAAATTCACGAGCAGCCATCGGTTACCGCCTTTGCGCTGTCGCATTACCTGAACCCCGAGCGCACAGCGATCAGCCTGCCGGAATCCGACATCGATTTCAGCCAGTTCGACCGCCTCGTTCTGGTTGCCTGTGGTACTGCACATTACGCCTGCGCTGTGGCCAAATACTGGTTCGAACAAATCGCCCGCATCCCCGTTGAAATCGATGTGGCGAGCGAGTTCCGCTACCGCGAGCCCCCCATGAACGGCCGCGAATGCGTCATGTTCATCAGTCAATCCGGTGAAACCGCCGATACCCTCGCCGCCCTGCGCTACGTTCAGGGCAAGGCGGCCAGCATCGTTGCAATCGTGAACGTCGCCGAAAGCTCCATCAGTCGCGAGGCCGACTTCAGCCTGCCGATCATGGCTGGCCCCGAAATTTCCGTCGCCTCGACCAAGGCTTTCACCTGCCAGTTAACCGTCCTTGCCTGCCTCGCCATTCTGGCAGGCCGCCAGCACGGCACTGTCGATGAAGCCGAAGAAAAACGCCTGATCGAAGCGATGATGAGCGCCCCGCGTCTTATCGGTGAAGCGATCAAAACCAGCGACGAGCTTAACCTCGCCAGCCGCGAGATGGCCAAAGCACAGGACATCTTGTTCCTTGGCCGTGGCCCCTTGTTTCCGCTGGCACTGGAAGGGGCGCTAAAGCTGAAAGAACTAAGCTATATCCACGCCGAAGGCTTCCCGAGCGGTGAGCTAAAGCACGGCCCCATCGCATTGGTCGATGACACGGTTCCCGTGGTCGTCTTTGCCCCTAGCGGCGGGTTGTTCGAGAAAACCGTGTCCAACATGGAAGAGGTCATGGCGCGCGGCGGCAAGATTTTGTTAATCACCGACGAAGAAGGTGCCGCGACGGCGTCCGACGGGGTCTGGCACACGATTCTTATGCCAAAAGTCGATCCTTTCATCGCCCCGATTGTTTATGCCGTGCCCGCACAATTGCTGGCGTACCATACGGCGGTCGAAAAAGGCACTGATGTGGACCAGCCGCGCAATTTGGCCAAATCGGTAACGGTGGAATAAAGGTCACACATGCCTGTAAAGGGCTTGTTAACCTAGGCCAAACTCTCTTAATTACACGCACCGGCCCGATCGAGGCCCATGCCTCATAATCGGGAGTCCTACGGGATGAAAACACGTCTTCCATTCATCTTTATTATCATAACGATGATGCTTAATTCCATCGGCATTGGCCTGATCCTGCCCGTAATGCCGGATCTGATTGCAGAACTGACAGGCGGCTCCATCAGTTCCGCCGCGCTTTGGGGCGGCGTTCTGGCTACGACATACGCTGTGATGCAGTTTTTCGTCGGGCCAACGCTGGGCAACCTTTCCGACCGCTTTGGTCGCCGCCCGGTTTTGTTGGTTTCCCTTATTACGCTGGGGCTGGATTATGTCCTTTTAACCTTCGCAAACACCATCTGGTGGTTGTTTGTGGGCCGCGTTATCGCCGGCATCGCAGGGGCCACGTTTTCAACAGCTTCCGCCTATATCGCCGATATTTCCGCACCTGAAAAACGCGCGGCCAACTTTGGTCTGGTGGGCGCGGCTTTCGGTATTGGCTTCGTCATCGGCCCTGCCATAGGCGGGTTCCTTGGCGAAATCGGCCCGCGTGTGCCCTTCATGGCCGCCGCGATTGTTGCTCTCGCGAACACAACGCTGGGCTATTTCATTTTACCCGAAACCCTACCCCAATCCAAACGCCGCACTTTCGACTGGGCCCGCGCCAACCCGCTGGGCGCGCTTATTGCCATTGGCAAAATCCCCTATCTGACCAGCTTGGTCGTTGTATTTCTGCTCTTTACGATCTCGCACCAGGCCTACCCCGCCGTTTGGAGCTATTATACAATCGAGCGTTTCGGCTTCTCCCCAAAAATGATCGGCGCATCGCTGGCTGTTTTCGGGCTGTTTATGGCGTTGGTTCAAGGCGGATTGATCCGTATGATTATCCCTAAACTGGGCGAGATGCGCACCGCCATGTGGGGTATGGGGATGAATTTCGTCGTGTTCATCCTTGTGGCCTTTCTGGGCGAGGCCTGGATGCTGTTCGCCCTAATGCCCTTCATGACACTGGGTGCAGTCGCAGGCCCGGCGCTACAAGGCATCATGTCCAAATTGGTCGAAGACGACGCACAAGGCGAGCTACAAGGCATCTTTGCCTCGGTTACCGGCATTGCATTAATCCTAAGTCCGATCACGATGACCAGCACCTTCAAGTACTTCACATCAACCGATGCCCCCTACTACCTGCCCGGCGCACCATTTCTTGCGGCATCTGTACTAGAGGTCTCGGCGATGGTTTTGCTGTTCGTGATAGCCAAACGGATTTGGGGCACCTCCCCGACACCAGCGGAATAAAAAAGGGCCCGCCAAATTGACGGGCCCCTCT
>DFBD01000117.1 GCA_002367255.1 Rhodobacterales bacterium UBA3089
ACCCAAATTCAACCATAGCTCCCGTCACAGGCAAGGAAGGCATTGCCACCATACAATTTTCTGCCCGACCCGAGGTCGAACCCATCTGGCAGGACGTGACCGCCGGAATCCTGCGGCACATCAGCGTCGGCTATTCAGTCGAGCAATGGGCTAACAGCACCGAAAACGACACCCGGGTCCGGACAGCAACCCGCTGGACCCCACACGAGATTTCTCTTGTCCCTTCGCCCGCCGATCCGGGTGCAACAGTTCGCATGGAGGATACCAACATGGAACACCAGACCGCCGCGCCGGATAACAATCCGGTGCAAAACACCAACACCGACGGCGAAACAGCGCCGGATGCCGTTCAGACCCGCGCCACCATCAACACCGAAATCCGGTCCATCGCCAATGTCGCCGGTCTGGATCAATCCTTTGTCGATGGTCTGATTGACCGGCAAGCGGATACCAATGAGGCCCGCCGCGCGGCCTTCGAAGAACTGGCAAAACGTGGCGGTGGCGATATTCGCACCGAACAGACTCGCGTGGATATAGGTGAAACCCACGACGACCCGGAAATTCGCGCCCGGCAGATGGGCGAAGCGCTCTATAGCCGGATCAACCCGGGCCATGAACTTTCCGAGCCTGCCCGCCGCTATGCCTATGCAACCCCCGTGGATATGGCCAAGGAACTGCTTACCCTGCGGGGTTTCCAAACCACAGGGCTGTCGCCCGCGTCAATGATCACGCGCGCGCTGCATACGACGTCTGACTTCCCGATCATCCTCGGCGACACCGTGGGCCGCACATTGCGCGATGCCTATCAGGCGGCACCTTCCGGCATCCGCCGCCTGGGCCGCCAGACGACAGCCAGAGATTTCCGCGCCATCAACAAGTTGATGTTGGGCGAAGCTCCGATGCTGGAAAAGCTGAACGAGCACGGCGAAATCAAGGCCGGGAACATGACCGAGGCCAAAGAGGCCTATAGGGTTGAAACCTGGGCGCGCAAGATCGGAATTACCCGACAGGTGCTTGTCAATGACGACCTCGGCGCATTTTCCGACCTTGCCCGGCGCATGGGACAGGCCGCAGCCGAGACCGAGGCCCGTATTCTGGTCGATCTGCTGGAGACAAACAGCGGCAATGGTCCGAAGATGGATGATACCAAGGCCCTGTTCCATGCAGACCATGGCAACAAGGCTGGCACTGGTGCGGTCATTTCCGACACCACCTTGTCCGCTGCCCGGCTGGCGCTCAGGACACAAAAGGGCCTGTCCGGCCAGCCTGTTCGGGCGACGCCGAAATATCTGATGGTGCCGCCCGCTCTGGAAACCGTGGCCGAGAAATGGCTGGCAACCGTTGCGGCGGCCAAGGCGGCAGATGTAAATCCGTTCTCGGGCTCTTTGTCTCTGGTGGTCGAACCCCGTCTGGCGAGCGCGACCCGATGGTACATCACCGCCGATCCATCCGAGATCGACGGTCTCGAGTTCGCATATCTTGCCGGAGGCGAAGGCCCACAGGTCGAAAGCAAATCCGGCTGGGATGTGGACGGCGTGGAAATCCGCGTCATCCTCGATTTCGGAGCGGGCTTCATCGACCATCGTGGCTGGTTTGCGAACGCGGGTGCGTAACGGTGGCGGATACAGCACAACTCACCCAATGGCGGGATGCCCTCATGGCAGCCCGCTACCAAGGGGTGCGCACGGTCGAATATGACGGCAAGCGCATCACCTATGCCACAGACACCGAAATGGCCAATGCGCTGGCGGATCTGGAACGCCGGATCGCCAGCACAGGTAGAATCTCGGTCGTTCGAATTCAATCCAGCAAAGGAGTTTGATCCATGAAAACCTTCATCCAACCCGGCAACATCATCACCGTCGTCGCGCCGGTGGGCGGCATCACAGCCAGCCAGGGCCTCCTGATCGGCGGGCTGTTTGGTATTGCGACCTCCAGCATCCTGCAAGGCGAGGACGTGGAAATTGCGGTCACGGGCGTTTTCGACATGGCCAAGGCGTCTGCCACGGTCATCGCGCAAGGGGATCAGGTGGCCTGGGATGATACTGCCAAGGAAATCGCTCTACCGGCCGTAGGGCTGTATCCTGTCGGTATTGCTACAACCGCGGCAGGGAACGGCGTGACCATGGTCAGAGTTCGTCTGGATGGCGTAACCACGGCAGCGGCATAATACGCGCTGGGCGCGCGGTGCCTTATGGTGGCGCGCCTCAGCGGCTTGGCAACAGGAACCTCGTTAAGGAATGCAACGGGGTGCGGGCGCACTCGTGTTGTCTTCTCCATTTTTAAGGTTTCCGTACGGAACCTTGAGATCGGGAATGTGCGGCGAAGGTGTCTTCCGCCCGAACAGAACATGGCGGGAACATTCGCAAGCCTCGTGTCGCATGCGTGTCGCACGAAAGAATCGGGAATGAGCGTAACTCTTTGGAATCGCGTCGTAATGTGTTGCGACGTGTTGCAACGCGGGATTACCGCCCTCTAGGCGGGTAATTCCATTCAAGTATTTGATTTATCGTGATTATTATTGGTTGCGGGAGTAGGATTTGAACCTACGACCTTCAGGTTATGAGCCTAAATCAAGTTGATTCCAATAACTTAATAAAAATAGACACTTAGCAGCCAAGCCTTTGATTGGGCGTTATTTTCATCCATGCAAGCATAAGCACTCGCACGGGTTGACCGACAAAACCAGCGCGAAACACGCAGTCGCAGGTTGATGTGGCGTTGATGTAAGCTGATCGAAGATGCACTGATCACAATCGCTTTCGGCCCAATCCGACTTTTGAGCGATAGAGCCGGTGCTGCGGTGCGGTCCGTCACAGCAGCCATTCGCTCCACTTGCGCGATGTTGGTGCCGACGAACTGAGATGCCAATCGCTCAGGTCATCTCCTGCGATCAGAGCCAATGCATAGTTCCGGTACAAAAGACCGTTGCCCACGAGGTTGTTGGGAACGTTCAAATTCAGGCCCACGCTCAATGGGTTCCTTCTTCGTTCGAAATAATGGTACAGAACCCTCGAGATGTTCATCCTGAGCTAGTTGGTGGAGGTGTGCCGTGACGAAAAGCAACGCGCAGAGAGCTTGCCAATGAAGTTTCATGTACTTCCAGCGAGGACTAGCCCGCCGTCGTCCGGACGTAACGAGGTCTACCTCACTATTGATCACTGGAATGACTACTCCTTTGTCACGAGCTTTGCCGTCCATGTGTTCGATGAAGACGGTACAGGCCACAGCTTGTCGAACGTAAGAATAGGTTTCGTCGGTCAAACAGAAGAGATGTCAACATACTCAAATCTGGACGATACTTTCGACAGATTGGGTAAAGATTATTTCTCTCTTGGAATGGACGTCGATTATTACAAAGCCCTATTTTCTGACTTTAGTGAGCAATGGCGACGCGAATTCCTAACGCGCATGTGCGATGTCGTTTGGGATGAAGACCTTCTTGAATCGATAAAGACTGAAAGGGTCTTTGAAGTTTCCCACCTCCGTTCGATTTCGATCAGTAAAATTCGTGATCAGTTCGCCAGTGTGCTCAGAGGTGACGTCTTGCTAACCAACTTTAAGTTTGGATTCAATCTTCCGCCTTCAGAAAAATTTGCTGGTTTTGACCTTACTTTTGTTGTCAGGGCAAGCTCGACACCTAGCACGAACATGCACGCTTTGATTGGTAGGAACGGAGTCGGAAAAACGACGCTGTTGAACTCAATGGTTAAAGCCGTTGCCGATCATGTGGAAACGGAAGCGTACTTCTATACAAAGGACTTATTTGGAGAGGATGAGAAAAATAATTCGTACTTCAGTAGCTTAGTATCGGTTGCTTTCAGTGCTTTCGATCCATTTGACCTTCCCGGAGAAGGCGATGACACGCCGTACACGTACATCGGCATGACGGACTACGCCGATGATGATGGCGCGATCATTAAGTCAAAAGATCAGATATTTGAGGAGTTCGCCGAAGGTCTAGCTTTTTGCTTGGAAGAAAAGCGTAGGCTTAACCGGTGGATCGAAGCAATTGAAACTCTCCAAAGCGACGAAAATTTCGCCGACATGCGCTTGCTCTCACTGGTGGGGTTGCGTGGCGACGCGCTAAAAGAAAGAGCGCTTTTTTTAATCGAAAAGATGAGTTCTGGGCATGCGGTAGTGATCCTTGTAATAACTCTTCTGGTGGCGAAGGTCGAAGAGAAAACACTAGTGCTATTCGACGAACCAGAAACCCACCTCCACCCACCTCTACTTTCTGCTCTAATGCGAAGTCTAAGCCAGCTTCTACACACAAGAAATGCTGTCGCAATAATTGCGACCCACTCCCCGGTCGTTTTGCAAGAAATTCCGAAATCCTGTGTTTGGAAGGTTTTTCGCAGCAAACTTGCATCAGAGAGAAAGCGACCGGATACTGAGACTTTCGGTGAGAATGTAGGTGTCTTAACCCGAGACGTGTTTGGCCTCGAAGTCTCGCGATCAGGTTTTCATACAGTTCTATCGGAACTAGTCGGCCGAGGCGGGACGTACGATCAAATCATGGACATGCTGGACGGAAATTTGGGCAATGAAGCTCGGGGAATACTCAAAGCGATGATCATCAATCGCGATGAGGAGACCATCTAAATATGAAAAGATTAGACGCACCGGCGTATGCGTCAATGGATCTGTACGATGAAAGTGTGGCAGGTCTAACTGACGAGGCAATTAAAGTTAAGTTTCTACACAATCGACCGACAGTCCTCGAAGCCTACCAAAGATTTGATGAAGAATCTGTGACCAAAACTTGGTGCAACCTTCCAAGGGCCGCTCACGGTAAGCCAGAGGCGATTGTTTTGGGAGCACTCTCGAAAAAAGAGTTGGTGAGCCTCTATGATGATGGTGTTGTAAAATCCAAAGGTAAATCGAGAAAGATCTACGATCAGATCAAATTGGCCGCCCACGATGAGTGTCCGTATTGCGGTGGTATGGGTGAGATGGGGGAAGACGGAGAATTGGGCACGGCAGATCACTTTTTGCCGAAGGCATATTTTCCAACATACGCTGTCCTGCCACTAAATTTAGTTCCAGCTTGCGGAGTCTGCAACAAAGGTATGGGCGGCTCCTTTCCGACCGACGAAAACCTCCAGCCACTGAATCCATATTTGGACGAAGACCAATTTTTTCTGGAGAAATGGACTTCGGCATCCATCCGCCATGAGGTTCCTTTGGTCGTTGATTTTGAAGCGAGGCCACCAGTTGGTTGGCCCGAAAAGGACCAACAACGTGTTAAGGCGCATTTCAAAGCTTGCAAGCTCGAGACACGATACCGCTCTCGAGCATGGACGGAACTCACTCCCTTGATATCTCAGCGTAAGTCTACGCTGAGTAAATTTAGCTCCGAGCAGTTCCGCGAGCACCTTTTAGTGATCGCGAATGAGCCGAACTTACCAATAAATGGTTGGAAGCGGACGCTGTATTCTGCATTGGCTGCCTCGCAATGGTTCTGCGAGGCAGATTTCACATGACGCTGTCGCGTGGACCTGCCGCAACTTAATCCAAGACACGTTTTCGAGAACTGACTAGCCGCGTGCTTCACGTCAAGTGTCAGCTCCAGTTTGATCTGACAATTTCTTGTTCATCTGCGGCGAATGTCTGCAAACCGCTCGAAATAACACCGGCTTGCACCGCCACAGCGCCTTTGCTGATTTGGCCTCCAAGGAGGTCTTAGCTTTTCCACAGATTCCTGCGTGTGACCCTCTTGCTCCGAATCGAGCACCCGTGCAGGTTGCACGTGTGGGGAGAGCAGTCCTCAACCAAAAGCAAAACAGGTCTATCGGAAAAACAATTTCGGCCGCCAGAGGCGCATTAGCGCCCGCCAGGTCGTTCCACCCGGTCACTTACCCTGCGCCGTCAAGGCGCGGGCTGCATGCGGTTTGAGCTCAGATCATCCTCGGTTCATTTTGAGGAGGTTTCAGCCATGGC
>DFBD01000143.1 GCA_002367255.1 Rhodobacterales bacterium UBA3089
ACACATTTGCCTGATATTACGGTGGTGACGCCGGTGTTTGATGATGCTGACGAGGATATCCTGTTCTATGTAGCGTCGTGCGGGCATCACGCCGATGTCGGCGGTTCGGCACCAGGGTCAATGACGCCGCTGGCGACAAACGTTAACGAGGAAGGCGTGTTGTTTGACAACTTCCTGCTGGTTGATCGAGGAGAATTCCGCGAGGAAGCCTTGCAGAAACTGCTGACCGACCATGCATTTCCTTGCCGCAACCCTTACCAGAATATCGCCGATTTGAAGGCTCAGATTGCCGCCAATGAAAAGGGCATTCAAGAGCTGCATAAAATGGTTAACCAGTTCGGACTGGATGTTGTGAACGCCTATATGGGCCACGTGCAGGACAACGCCGAAGAAAATGTCCGCCGTGTGATTGATGTGCTGAAGGACAGCGAATGGGAAACCCACACAGACCAAGGTGCCGTGATTAAACTTAAGATTTCGGTTGATAAGGAAAACCGCGAAGCGACGGTAGATTTCACCGGAACCTCGCCGCAACAGGAAAGCAATTTCAATGCGCCCGAACCCGTGGCGCGTGCTGCTGTGCTTTATGCCTTCCGCCTGATGGTCGATGGAAATATCCCGATGAATGCGGGTTGCCTAAAACCGATCAATATCATCATCCCCGAAGATTGTATGCTGCGCCCGAAATACCCCGCCGCTGTGGTTGCCGGAAATGTCGAGACTTCCCAGCAAGTTACCAACACATTGCTGGCGGCGCTCGGCGCGATGGCCAATTCACAGGGCACGATGAACAACTTAACGTTCGGCAATGATACCTACCAGTATTATGAAACGATATGTTCGGGTTCCCCCGCTGGACCGGGGTTTAACGGGACCGATGCGGTGCAGGTACATATGACGAATTCGCGCCTGACTGACCCTGAAATTCTGGAGTTCCGCTATCCGGTTCTTCTGGAAGATTTCCACATTCGCCACGGTTCTGGTGGCAAAGGCAAATGGCACGCGGGGTCGGGTACGCGCCGCACCTTGCGGTTCTTGGAAAAGATGGATTGCGCGATACTGTCATCCAGCCGCACGCTGCCCCCCAAGGGCCTTGAAGGGGGCGAGGATGGCCAGTTGGGTCTAACCCAAGTGCGCCGCGTTGATGGGACCATCGAGACGTTGAAGGGCTGCGATCAGACAGTTCTGGAAGCGGGTGATGCGGTTATTGTGCAGCCGCCGACGGCGGGTGGATACGGCAAGGCATAACGGCTGAATTTCGCGATATGGATAATTTGTGCTAAACTGCGCCTATAACCATTTCTGGAGGCGCATATGGAAGGCACATCTTATTATTCCAACGAGGCGTGCAAGGTGTCGGCGAAGGCCGATGCCGAAACTGTCGACGTAGAACTGGGGCGTTCCGGCGTGCTTGGCGACGGGCCGCAGGTTTATATCCGTATCGGGGACCAAAACGTCTTTATCCCGCGCGCATCCACCAGCGAGTTTTTCACTAAACTGCGCGCTTTGGGGGATTATCTGGGCCGATAAGGCACACAAAAACCGCTGGTCGAGGGGATTACGCCAAACTTTCGGGAATTCTCGGAAGG
The DNA here is from genome assembly GCA_002367255.1 of Rhodobacterales bacterium UBA3089. Taxonomy (GTDB): domain Bacteria; phylum Pseudomonadota; class Alphaproteobacteria; order Rhodobacterales; family Rhodobacteraceae; genus NORP23. Next base: position 1,590 of record DFBD01000143.1, read on the forward strand.
TTCTGCTGTGGAACCTGATCTGGCCGCATTGGGGTAATGTGGCCGAATATAGCGAAGGCTATCGCGCTGTGGCTGCCCGATCCAAGCGATCGGAGCGCCTGCTGTACCAGACACCCCGATTATCGAGCGGTTTGTCAGGTTATGTACTTTCAGATGCCCAGCGCGATAACCCCTAGTGGTTTTGTCAGAACCTTGCTCAGCGAGGTTTGTTATACGCGGGAATGGTTAATGTTTTGCTAAGGGCTACAATTATTTTTCATAAATATATGAGGTGTTCATTTAGCTAAGGTAGTCCATTGCTATTCATCGGATTGAGCTTCGTCGGAAGGTGCGCCAAACAATTTATCTGAAACCGGCGTTTGTGGCATGAACGCGACGAAGGCGGTTACAAAATTGTCATATTTATAATGCGAACTGATTATCACTTCCACATGGAACTCTTCATTTAACTTTTTTGCAAGCAATCCATGCCTACCCAGCCTTTTCTGCATATCGGTTTGGGTTTCAATGTCGGAGAAAACCAGAAATTCGTCATCATTCCTGTTCTCACGCCAAGCTCGGTAGGCATCAAGTAATGCCTGCTCTTCGATCTTGAAACCCAGAATATAGCACGACCTGCTTTCGCCATCTTCGACAAGAACGACTTGATCTGAGGCTGTTTTCCATAGCCGCACGCCTTCTGGGTCCATGGTCTTGCTCATAAAGCTGAAGATTTGGAAACGACGGAGGGGAGGGACTTCTTTCAGGCCAGTCCTCACGAAATCAGTCTGCGTTTCAACTTGTGGAATGCAGGTGTTTATGATTTCGCCGAAAAAGACATTAGCAGCATCGTTGGGTTCGGCAGTGAGTTGCGTTGGGGCAGTTGCCAAGATGGCGGCAGATAGTAAACGCAATAAATTTTTCCGAGTGTGTTTCAAGATAAATATTGTTCCTTGTAGTTAATATGCAAGGTAGTTGAGTCCGGTGGAAATTACCCACATTTCGAGTGCCCACACTCCCCACACGTCATACATCCCTCAATCATCCGCATCGCGTATTGCCCGCAGCTTGGGCAGGCGGGTGCGCGGGGGCGTTCGCCGACCGCTACGGCCTCGGCTTGTGGGTCGGTTTTCAACCCCATGCCTTCGCCCTCGATAAACCCTGTCTCGACCATGTGGCGCTCAATCACG
>DFBD01000223.1 GCA_002367255.1 Rhodobacterales bacterium UBA3089
CAAAGCCCCCAGTCGGGCCGCCCTCACATAGCGAGTCCGTCTGGGGGTTTTGCTTGCGTGCCGTTTATTTTTTTGCGCGGCGTTTGCTTTGCGCGAAGCGATAGGACGTATTGCCGGTCTCGATGATTGTGCAGTGGTGGGTGACATGATCCAGCAAGGCGGTTGTCATCTTGGCATCCCCGAAGACGGAGACCCACTCACCGAACTCCAGGTTGGTGGTGATGATGACACTGGTCTTCTCGTAGAGCTTGCTGACGAGGTGGAACAGCAGCGCGCCTCCGGATTTGGGGAAAGTTCAGCATGTCGTCGCCGGTTATCTCTGGCAGGGGTCTGTCACCCACCACGGCCACAAAGTTTTTCACAGCCTTCTTGTGCGGGTTCTGCCAGCGGCGCAGTTGGTCTTCGCTCATGCCGAAGGTCTTGTCCTTGGCCAGTCCCCAATAGAGTTCCAGCGCCCGTGTCACAGTGATAGGCGGCTCAGACACGCCGCCCAAGATGGCAGCGGCCTCTACCGGGTTGGGTTCGTCTTTGTGCTCTGGCACAGCTTCTATGCGGTCCAGAAGGTCAGACTTAGGCAGTGCGGCCACTTTGGCGGCGGGAAGGTATCGAAAGCCCCGGCGCTCTGCCAGTTCACGCGCGGCCTCGAAGCGGCGCTCTGCATCGTCTGTGTCGCCCGCCAGACGGGCTTCCCAGCCCTCTATCAACTCCGCCCATGCAGCGTCCGCCTTGAGTTTGGCAAGTTGTTCGGAGTCGGTGTGGAGGCTCTGGGACACCAACTCACGGGGTTCTATCGTGGCGAACCGCTTGGGCACCCGGCGGCGCAGGTGGAACGACTTCCCGATCTTCTTGAGCGACATGGCAAAACCTCAGCGGCGGACAATGTAGCAAAAATGTGGACAAAAAAGTGCACTATTGTCAACCACGAGTTACCCATGATGCTGACTAACTTCCTGATTTTAATCAGTATTTTCTCGCGCAGCAGCGGAAAACTTGGCGGATACAGACCGACGAACTGGCGTTTCTGCCCTACCCATAATGTTTCAAAACCCGTTGTTTTACAGGCTTTTATCTAGACATCATGTTTCACGTTGTTTAGCGATGTTTCTGTTAATGGCAGAGTATTTGATGGGTAAAATGAGGGGTAGGATTGAAAGCTATGTCGCGAGTCAAGGTAGTGAACCCGCATCCCAGAAACCGGCTGACGGCGGTGGCTATACGTCGACTTGGTGCGGGACGGCACGCGGACGGGGGTGGATTGTATCTGGAGGTTGATCCATCGGGTGCCCGCAGATGGATATTGCGAACGGTTGTGCAAGGCAAGCGGCGCGACATCGGCCTGGGAGGCGCATCCTATGTCAGCTTGGCGGATGCGCGGGAGGCGGCACAGAAGATGCGTGGTATCGCACGTCAGGGCGGCGACCCTTTGACAGAACGCAACCGGCAACGGCGACAGGGTGTTACGTTCGAAGCGGCGGCACGGCGGGTGCACAAGGAACAGGTGGTGCCGAACAATCGCAACGCAAAGCATATTGCCCAGTGGCTGTCGAGCATAGAGACATATGTGTTTCCTCATATTGGCGCGCGCCCGGTCGCCGGGATCGATCAAGCGGATGTCCTGCGTATTCTTGAGCCGATCTGGATCGCCAAGCCCGAGACCGCGCGTCGAGTCCGTCAAAGACTTCGGGCCATCTTGGATTGGGCTCGAACATCAGGCCATTTCGAAGGTGTCAACCCAGTTGAGGGCGTGGAACGCGGCCTGCCGCGCCAGCGCGACCGGGCCAGGCATTTTGCAGCCGTACCCTGGCAGGAACTTCCAGAGCTTTGGCCGCGATTAACGGAGGCCAAGGGTTTTGGCGCGATGGCGCTGCGCTTTGCCATCCTGACGGCGGCCAGAAGCGGTGAGGTGCGCGGTGCATTGTGGGAAGAGATTGACCTGACGGCGGCTACCTGGACCATTTCCGCAGATCGCATGAAAGCCGGACTACCGCACAGAGTGCCGCTTTCGCCACCTGCACTGGCCTTGCTGAGTGAAGTGCACGGTGTGCATGATCGGCTGGCATTTCCCTCGACCAAGGGTGGGTTGTTGTCAGACATGACCCTGTCAGCGGTGCTCAAGCGGATGAAGGTACCGGCCACAGTGCATGGGTTCCGGTCTAGCTTTCGCGACTGGGCTGAAGAAGCAACCCCGTATCCTTACGCGGCCAAGGAAGCCGCGCTGGCGCACACGGTTAAAAACAAGGTCGAGGCAGCCTATCGGCGCTCAGACTTATTCGAGATCAGACGCCAGATGATGGACGACTGGGCAAAGCATGTCGTGAGCGATGTTCAATGAGCTGGCCCGATGACTATGACAGCCCGTTTGACATCCTAGAGACCCAATACGGGCGTGAAGCATTGGACCGGCTTGTCGACGCCATGCTCACGGAACTGCGACAGTTGGGGCTGCAGCCGTCTTCCGGGCATACCCGACTTTGGGCCAAACATCTGATGGTGAGTTGCGGGTCAAGCCCGCAGATGTATCACTTTGGAGCAAAGGACCGGAAGAACTTGGGACGCATCAGTAAGGCCGCTGAAGAGGCCGTCATTGCCTTACATCAACTTTCTCCGTGGGCTGCACAGGCACTAAGTACAGCAATGCGACAGGACGGTAACGGTCATGAAATCCCGTCCACGGTTTTCCGACATATTGCTGACGCCGCCGTGCAAGCGGAGGCAATGACAGCCAAGGGGCCGGTTCAGGGTCGGGTTAATTGGGAGGCGGTTTCCATTGTCGGTGAGGCACGCCGCTGCTGGCATGACCTGAGCGGGGATAAACCTCCGCAGCGGGCGCTGAACGAAGCTACCCCGTTTGGCGAGTTCCTGTATGCAATTTTCCAAGCGCTTGAATTGGATGCAAACCCGAAGGCGGCTTTCCTGTCCTGGCGCAAACGCGAAGATGAACAGATAAGCCACTGAACCGAAGCGGCACTGTGGACGACCGAATAACATGATTCTGCGAGGTTGAGGAAACATCAAGCAACTCGGAGGCATCGCATGGAACATTTGAAAGAACTGCTCAGCGCCAAGGAAACGGCAACCTTCCTCAGCCTGTCGCGTACCACCCTTTGGCGCAGGACGCGAAGTGGTGCCCTTCCAGCACCGCTACGCGTAGCAGGCCTTACGCGCTGGCGACGTTCAGAATTATTGGCTTTTCTGGATGCTGCCGGTTTGGTGCGTGACAGGAATGCCCAATGACGATCGATGCGAACGTAAGGGCCTTCGCCCCGAAAAACGTTGAGATTACGGAACCGGCGGCCTCTGGGAAATCGATGGTGCGCCATCATGAGGCAATTCCAGTTGTCCGGAATAGCAAAAATCGCCCCATGTGGTGCGCGGCGACGGCCATCGCATTGTTTGAACATCACCCCGATTGGCAGGGATGTCTGCGGCATGATGCCTTTCTGCGCCGCGATATGCTCTACCGGCCACTTCCCGGCACCGATACGGCTGACGGATTTGAGATACGTGAGATCACCGAGACTGACATTGTTCTTGCCCAGGTCTGGTGTAATCGTAATGGCTTTCCGAATGCCGTGCAGGGAACCATTGCGGATGCGTTTCACACGGTGGCTGCCGACTACTCGATTGATCCACTCAAAGATTGGCTGGAGGGATTGGAATGGGACGGTCAGCCACGGCTCTCCTCCTGGCTAACACGCTATCTCGGTGTCGAGGAAAGCATCTATGCCGCAGAGGTGGGACCGCGCTGGATGATCTCTGCCGTCGCGCGCGCACTTCAGCCCGGTTGCAAGGCCGATGGCTGCCTGATCCTCGAAGGAAAACAGGGAAGTGGTAAAAGCACGGTGTTGAGGATACTTGCCGGTTCCGCGTTTTTTGCCGACTCGCTGCCTGACCTTTCCAGCAAGGATGCCGCACAATTCCTGCGCGGCAAGTGGATCATCGAACTGGCTGAACTGTCCTCGCTGAGCCGGTCAAGCGTGGAGGCAACCAAAGCTTTTATCTCACGGCAAGAGGAGCGGTATCGCCCACCGTACGGGCGCACGGAAGTGACGGAATTGCGGCGCTGCGTCTTCGCGGGCACCACCAACCGCGACGACTATCTTCGCGATCCCACCGGTAACCGGCGGTTTTGGCCGGTCATGACCGGAGAGTTTGATCTTGAAGCGATTGAGCGCGATCGAGATCAGCTTTGGGCCGAGGCGATGCACGCTTACAAAGCTGGCGAACCCTGGTGGCTGACAGGTCAGGTGGCTGAGATCGCGGCGCAGGAGCAGGCGGAGCGCGGCGAAGATGATCCTTGGGTGGCTGCGATTCGCACCTATAGCGACGGGCGCGAGGCCGTCGCCTGCAAGTCAATCCTGGCCGAAGCACTGGCAATCCCGGCGGAAAGAATGAGCCAGCGAGATTCACGGCGGGTGTCGGGCATTCTGCGAACATTGGGTTATCAGCGTGATGGCCAGTTTACATCCGGCGAAGAGAAGGGCCTGGCCCGATATGTTCGCACCGGGTGAGACATGACTTAATTCCGGTAGATGAGTACTGCTCATCTACCGGCAACATTCCAGCGGTAGACGAAGTAGACGTGATTTCCATAGAGTGAGACGACATACCTATTCCTCTGTAACTAAACAATTAAGTAAAGTTTTGGCTGATCTCAATGGGTGTCGTCATCCAGCCCCATGAAGTCAGCGCCGTTTCGTCTACTTCGTCTACTGCGAACACTTCCGTTCATTGAGGGGTGGGGGGAGGGGTGGGGCAAATCTCTAAAACCGCGCATTGCGCATACCCGTCTCTCCCCTCACGCACAGATTTTTTTTCGCAGATTGTCGTTGTTTCGAGCCGTCCGAAGCGTCAGGCGCCACCTTGACAGCGATTTGGTGATCGGTCGGGAGGCGCTCAGTGGAGGTCATCTTAAATCAATTGGAAACAAAAGCTTACATGACATTGATGCCACGAATATTTGATGCATTCGCTCCATGCCTTTGAGTGTGTGACTATTTGGCTTGCAAAAATCATTATTCCCTATTGAAGAAAATTGGTCACGGTGAAGTTTTGGGCGCTTGCCGAAACGGCGAGCGCGCATGTGGCGGTAATTGTGGCAAGCAAGCGCATGATCATAACCCGGTTTCCTGTCCTTGAGCGTTGAGTTTGATGTCGGTTTCCGGGCCGTTGATGTTGGCGAGGAAGGCACGGCGTTGCGGTGCGGTGAGGAAATGAACAGCGACGCTGTCGACATCGGTGGTCAGCTCCTGGAGGCGGGTGATCACGGGGGCGTCGGCGGTTTCCACCAGTTTGATGTAATCTTCCTGGCTGAGGTCGGCGCAGTCCGGGCCGGAGTGCACACCGCTGGTAATGACGTGGACGGCGCTCTCCTCGGGCGCTTCCAGTTGATCGTTGGTCATCACCTCATCCAATGCTGCGGGGAGATTGTTGCACCCGTTGGGGGTGCCCGTGATGACGCCCTGAACGGCCGGGCTGCGCACGCCGGTGCGGTAGAAGTCACCTGCGGTGCCGCTCCACAGGATATGCGGCGGCTCGACGGCCGATATCAGCACGATCTGGGTACGGTTGCGGTCGCGGCGGGTCTGGCGGGCCAGATCGCTCAGGAACGTGTTCAGGAAGCTGTTGAACCCGCTCTTGCCCTGCGGGTCCTGCTCGTCATGCAGAACACCGGAATGGTCGATAACGACCTGGACAAGCTTACCGGCCTGAACCGGCAGGGCAAGCAGAGGCAGGGCGATGGCGCCAGCGAGGGCAGTGGTGAGGATGGAGCGGGTCATTGGGCTTTCCTTTCGGTTGTGTCTTCGTCATCGAGAAAGAGTTTCCGCACGACGTTCTTCATGATCCAGAACGAGGCGATCTGGTGGGTTGCGACCATCAGCAGGCCGAACAGTTCAGCGGCGCCTGCGAACCCCTGCGAGCCGAAGTCGTCGACCAGCATTCGGAAAAGTACGAATTCGAACACCATGGCGCCTGCATTGATCATCCACAGGCAGATGGTCGCCAGCTTGAGGGTGACAGAGCTTTTGGCCTCCTGGCCATGCAGGCGGATGGCGCATTCCCAGCTGGTGTAGGACACCAGCACGACGACCAGCAGCCAGATCAGGCCCATCAGGTGGCTGCCATACATGAAGCCCAGATCGATATCGGCCAGTTCCGGCAGGACGTCAAAAGCCAGGGTTTCCATTCTGAAGAATTGCACCAGCAGCAGCGCCGTCTCGACGGTAATCATGAAGATGTGGCCGAGGGTGGCCCGGGGGTTGATGGTGCTGATCTTTTGCATGGCGTTGTCGGCTCCGGTTTTGGGCGGTGTCTTTTTGCGCGGTACAAATGGTATGGGCAGCAAGGATTGATCGGTCATTGGTCTGTCTCCGGGGCGATTGGGGTGTGGGGCATGAGGCAATGCATAACGGCCCGGTCCGGGTCTGGGTTGATCGCAAGCTTGCGGGGCAACCAGGCGTGGTGCACAGCAGAGGGGGCCAGCCTCGCGTCATCCTGGGCGGTCCGGGCCAGGGCCTGTGTGAAATCCAGCTGCGGCGCGCGGCGCGCGTATTCCCGGACCTCGGCAGTTGCCAGATCAGTGCCGGGATCAATGGGGTAGATCGGTCGGGGCATTGGTGACAGGCAGGACATGGCGCTCTCCGGGAAACACGGGCGGGGATGCCCGAGACCGCTTATGCCCGACCACTCCGCGCGCCGCCGCGATCGCAAGCTTGCGTCCAAAGGCGGTGTTCTCGATGGTGCAGCACGGGGCGCGCGAAGGGCAGCCAGCAGCGACCCAGCTCTCCCTCAACGACCTGTTATCATTTGGAAATTCGGCAATATTCTGATAATATTATATAAACTGACAATTCACGTGAGATTCCCATGCCCAATCCGGTTCTCACCGACGCAAAGACCTCCATCATTTGGAAACTCCGCCCAATCCCACATTTGACACAACGGCATGCAAGGGGGTACGCTCCGGAGCATTCCCTACTTCACCAGGGATAGAAACGCGATAGCTATAGCTTTCTCGTAAGCAGCCTTAGGCTCCGGAGCATTCCCTACTTCGCCAGGGATAGAAACCCAACACTCACAGTGTTGTACCAGCCGCCGAGCTCCGGGGCATTCCCTACTTCGCCAGGAATGGAAGTCTGTGTTTGAATAAGGCTCACTCTTTTTCGAGCCCGGGCTCTAGGTATGCCTTCAGAGTATTCCTGTCATACACGGCCATTTCCAACATAGCTGGTTTTGCTGGGCGTCATTAGATGGTTGTCGTAACTACTTGACGCGAAAAAGGTGCAAGTGTTGACTGCGGCAGTTTATGGATCGAACTGATGACCTTGGGGTCCCAAGGCCCAAGAAATACTGGACGAATCCGTCGAGCGGGCTTTGTATTGCGTAAGACCTCGGCCCTCCAAGCTGGTGTTTTCTTGGAAGTGCTTGATCCCCCAGGAAATTCCTTTCCGACGAATTACCCGCAAAAAGCAAGCACCGTCTCTTCAAAGAGTAATGATACTCGTTCTGTATTCGGCGTTCGAAAGTAGAATCGGTTTGAATGGATAGGTGCAGTATGTCAGGGTACTTTTCTAAAAAACAAATATAAAACAGTGTGTTAAAACAATTTAATGGAGGCGAGTGCCGGAATCGAACCGGTGTTCACGAATTTGCAATCCGGTGTTTTTAGGTGTGTGGTTTTATTTGGGAAAGGGCTGAGACAGAACAACGTTGTCATTGCTTCTCTCTCTCGCCCATATTCTTTCTATTCAGCCCGCATTCCCCAAGTGATCTG
>DFBD01000186.1:0-1409 GCA_002367255.1 Rhodobacterales bacterium UBA3089
TTGTGTACGGGTTGTGTACGCATTGTGTACCCCGTTTTCTGGCGAAAACCCCAAATGGTTAACAGCGTCGCGCGCTACATCTTGGCCAGATACTCTGTGCCAAGTTCCGCCGTCACCCGCGCGAAATCGGGGGCGAGGGCCTGGGGTTCTGTCGCCTCCATATGGCTGCCGATCCATGCCAGCAGGGCCATCCGCCGCAGCATGATGAAGCTGTCGATCTCGAAAATCTCGTCGTCCGACAGGGGCCGGAATTCGCGATACCCCTTCACCCATGCCTTGCGAAGCGCGGGGATTTGCGGGTCGTCCTCGATGAAAGAAATCGCGGCGGCGAAGTCGTATAAAAACCAGCCAAACCCGCAATCGTCAAAGTCGATCAGGCGGGTTTCGCCGTTGTGAACCAGTATATTTGCAAGCCGCATATCGGCGTGGATCAGGCCGTAATTTTCCGCCGTTTGACCAAAAGCGTTCAGGCGATGTTGCACCACGCGCTCCACCCGTTCCAGAATACGGCGAATGTCATTCGTCACATTTGGTGCTGCGCGCCAGTCACCCCAATTGGCGTTTTCGCCGAAGACTTCGGGCAATCCCCACGTCAAACGCTCGAAGTTTTCAGGCCGTGGCCAGCCTTGACTATGGTTGTGCGTTTGGGCGGCGATGCGGCCAAGTTCGGTAAACGACGCGGTTAAGTCTTCGGTCGGGTCTGGGTGTTTGCCATTGATATAGTTGAATAAAACCATAAATCGCCCGCCGTCGGCCTGAACCGTTTTTCCATCAATTCCAGAAATAGCGGTGGGTGTATTCAGGGGCAGGGCGGCGCTCCATTCCAGTTCGCACTCAATCGCGCGTTCGGAATTATACCCTTGGCGATGGACGCGCAGAACCGCTTTGAAATTGTCGCTCTCCACCATATAGGTTTCGTTTTCCGAGACGTTTATCAGGGTGGTTGTGGCGTCGGCGGGGATATCCCACAAATGTAATGGCAGGTTTTTCATGTTGCCCCTTTATGCGCAATCAGACGCAGGTTCAACGGCCATTGACGCGCGGTCCTGAAACGCCTAGCTAACCGATATGCGGATGGCTGGATGGCTGCACCTTTTAAGGTGAGGAAAGTCCGGACTCCATGGAGATGTGACGCCGGTTAACGGCCGGCCGGGGCAACCCGAGGGAAAGTGCCACAGAAAACAGACCGCCTGCGTTCGCGTAGGTAAGGGTGAAACGGTGGAGTAAGAGACCACCGCGTTCTTGGCAACAAGGACGGCACGGTAAACCCCGTCAGGAGCAAGGCCAAATAGGGATCGCGTGTCGCAAGACAGGTCTTCAACCGAGCGATCCGGGTTGGCTGCAAGAGCCTGTTGGCAACAGCAGGCCCAGACGAATGGTCATCGAAGGGTTAACGCCCGGAACAAAAT
>DFBD01000186.1:1503-21613 GCA_002367255.1 Rhodobacterales bacterium UBA3089
GCACGTAGGTGGTTCGCTTGGCCCAGCTGGATCAAGTCCGCTGTCTTCAAGCCATCGCTTGCCAAACAGTTTTGGCGAAAACCAAATCATGCCCAATCCAAAGGACAGCACAAACCCGGCAATCGTTGCCAGCCAGTTGATATCTGTTATTTCGCTCATCACTTTCCCCTTTTTAATGCCAATTATATGGCTGTCATCACTCTAGCGCAGTTGCGAGTGCCCCCAGAATTTTACCCCAACCGGCTTTGTGGTTGTCGCGTGATTCCTCTGACTCGAATTTGACGTGTGAAAGATCGACGGTCGTACCGTCGCCGTTCGGGGTGAATGTTATCGCGACGTTGCTGGCGGTCTCCGAGAACGGAGTTTCCCATGTGAAGGCAATTTTGTTGTGCGGCGAAATTTCTGTGTAGGTGCCAGAGTGGGGCAAATCCTGATCGCCGTTTCGCATGACGATCTCGAAGCGGCCACCAACGGTTGGATCAGTGGTTGCAGACGGCACGATCATGCTGTCACCGGGTATCATGAACCGGCGAAGGGTTTCCGGGTCTAGCCATGCATCAAATACAGCTTTGGCGGGGGCGTTAATTACGCGTGATACGGATAGAGATAATTCAGTCATCGGTATTCTCCTTTGTTATAATTTTTTCCAGCGCCTCAAGGCGAATGTCCCAGATAGAACGTAGTTCTTTGAACCAGTTTTCGACTTCATTAACCGGAGCGAGGTTGGCCTCGATCAAATGCACTCGTCCCAAGGTCCTGCGGGATACCATATTTGCTTTTTCCAAAACCTTGATGTGCTTGGACACCGAATTCAGGGACATATCGTACATCGCGGCCAATTCCGTCACGCGGGTAGGGCCTTGTTGTACCAGTGTCGTCAAAATCGAGCGTCGCGTGGGGTCGCCCACAGCTTTCAAGGTTTCGGACAGAGTATTTAAGTTTTGTTCAACCATAAGGGTGAATAACCTGCGATTCCATGATTGTCAACCATTTGGGTGAGTAAACGCCGTTTTTCTCATTTTCTGGTATTTTATGGATGTGCTTGGGAAAACATGGGAAATATTTAAATAATTTTCATACTACATATAGTGGCAATGATTTTTACGGCCACCAAACTTACCAAAAGCAGCTTGAAAATACATGAATTCAGCAAGTTTGACCATTTTTGACCACAAAAAAGCCATTGATTTCCATAAAATCCCATGCTACTCCAAATGCACGGATAGATCGGACACATTTTTTAGAGGGCTTAAGCCCCGGAAAACGAAAACCGAGCAGGTTTCATACAGGCACCGCATTTATCCATAGGTGAGAGCAAAGACGCGCAAGTGAGCAGACACGGAAGTGGCGCAGTCGACCTCCTTCCACGGGGCAAACGGCGGGTCGTACTATAGGCAGTACGATCCGCCGCACTCGTTTTAAGGGGGCGTCAAACAGGAGAGAGACGTGGCTAGACGTTTCAGAGGCAAATCGGTCCATAAGGTGGACGCAAAGGGCAGGGTGTCAATTCCCGCGTCCTTTCGGCGTGTGCTTGAGGAAGGCGATCCTGACTGGCGTTCTGGCGAAAACCCGCAATTGGTAATTGTACACGGATCCAAAGACGGGCAGTGCGTCGAGGGGTATTCAATCAAGTCTATGGACGAGGTTGATGACCTGATCGAGGCGTTGCCGCACTTCTCGGCCGAGCGGGAATACTTCGAGACAATTTTAGGTACGGATTCTGATTACGCCTCGGTTGACGAGAACGGGCGTATGGTATTATCCGCCGCGCTACGCAAAATGATTGGCGTGGCGAAAGATGCTGTGTTTGTTGGTAAAGGGAACCGTTTCCAGATTTGGGAGCCTTCCGCGTATGAAAACGAACTCAAGCAGATAAAGGAGTGGGGGGCCTCGCAGGACAACCCTCAGGCGAAGTTGTACCGCACCGCGGCGGAGGGTTAGGCCATGGCCGTTCCCTCGATTGACCCCGCAAATTCCGAAACGCCACATGTGCCCGTATTGCTTGTTCCGATTTTGGAGCGGATTTCACCCGTAACAGGCGTTTGGCTTGACGGCACATTTGGTGCTGGCGGGTATGCGCGCGCAATTCTGGATGCCGGAGCAGAGCGTCTGATCGGCGTTGACCGTGACCCCGAAGCGTTGGAACGTGCGGCTGTTTGGGCTGGCGAATATGGGGAGCGGTTGAAGCTGGTTTCAGGCCGGTTTGGTGATCTGGACAAGATTGCAGGTGCTGGAACGCTGGATGGCGTAGTGCTGGATATCGGCGTGTCTTCCATGCAAATCGATCAGGCGGAGCGCGGGTTTTCGTTTATGAAGGATGGCCCGCTGGATATGCGGATGGAGCAATCCGGCCCATCGGCAGCGGATATCGTGAACAAAGCGCCCGAGGCTGTGCTGGCGGATATTCTGTTTCAGTTTGGCGAGGAACGCGCCTCGCGCAAAATTGCCAAGGCGATTGTGATGGATCGCAAGAATAAACCGTTCACTACCACGCGGCAGTTGGCCAGTATGCTGGAACGTATCATGCCGCGCCCCAAACCCGGCCAGCCGCATGCAGCGACGCGCAGTTTTCAGGCTTTGCGGATTGTTGTGAATGATGAGCTGGGCGAATTGGCGCGCGGCTTGACTGCGGCGGAAGTTGCCTTGAAAGAAGGTGGGTTGCTGGTTGTTGTGACCTTCCATTCGCTGGAAGATCGTATGGTCAAACGCTTCATGCAGGAGCGTTCGGGTGCTGGGCCAAAGGGCAGCAGGTTCACCCCGATCGAAAGCAACGAAGAGCCTGCGTTCACAAAGGTTACACGCAAAGCTGTGGTTGGCGATGCGGAAGAGCTTGATGCCAACCCTCGGGCACGGTCCGCAAAATTGCGTATCGCACGGCGCACGGATGCGGTGGCCGGTGTTATTGATCCGCGTGAAATCGGGATGCCTAAATTAGACATCACAAAGGGGGCTTGGTTATGAGAAGCCTTCTGTTGATCCTTGGTGTTTTCATGGTGATGGTTTTTGCAACGTGGGCGTACCGTGTGAATAACGATACGCGTGATGCGATGGGCCGTGTGGCCAGCTTGCAACGTGAAATCCGTGCCGAGCGTGAAACTATCGCTGTTTTGGAGGCCGAGTGGGCTTATCTGAACCGCCCTGACCGTTTGCTGGCCCTTGCCGAGGAGCATTTCACCGAATTGCGCCTTATGCCGCTGCATCCCGACCATTTTTCGGACCCTATGAAGGTAGCTTATCCAACGCCGGAAGACCCGTTGCTGGCAGAGCTGGTCGAGGCGGCTATTCTTGAAATTCAGGGGGGCAGCTGATGATCCGCCGCCCGTTGCGCCCGATAGCACGTGTTTTGAAAGCCCGCGAAAGCGGTGTCGACCCAAACCTGATCGAGGCCGAGGAGAAAGCCGCGCGGATGCACGGGCAGCGCAATGCCGAACGGTTTCGCGCACAATTCCGGTTGGTATTGTTGGCGTTTGCATTTTTGCTAAGTTTCGGGGCTGTAGGTTGGAAGATGACGGTATTGGCAACGACTGCACCAGTCGAACCGGTCACGCATGGGCGCTCGGTTCAGATTGTTAGCCAGCGTGCGAATATCGTTGATCGCAACGGTGAGATTTTGGCGACGAACCTCGCGACCACCTCTCTTTTTGCGCATCCGCAGGATATGGTTGATGCGCGTGCGGCGGCGGATGGTTTGGTGGCGGTTTTCCCTGATCTGGATTCCGAAAAGCTGTATGCATTGTTCAGCGGCGAGCGAAAGTTCGTCTGGGTTAAGCACAAACTTTCCCCTGAACAGCGGCAGGCAGTCCATGATATTGGCGAGCCCGGCTTGCAGTTCGGACCTCGTGAGATACGCCTTTATCCAAACGGCAACCTTGGTGCACACATCCTTGGCGGTACGACGTTTGGCCGTGAAGGTGTGCGTTCAGCCGAGGTGATCGGGACAGCGGGCGTGGAGTTGCAGTTCGATACTTTCCTGCGTGACCCGGGCGAAGACGGTGCGCCACTGGAGTTGTCGATCGACATTTCTGTACAGGCCGCCATGCGTCGCGTTTTGGCGGGTGGCATGGCCATGATGAACGCAAAAGGGGCATCGGCGGTATTGATGGAGGTTGATACGGGGCAAATCGTTTCGATGGTCTCGCTGCCCGATTTTGATCCGAACCATCGACCCGCACCGCCTGTTAGTGGCGATCCGGCGGACAGCCCATTGTTTAACCGTGTGGCGCAAGGGAAGTACGAGCTTGGCTCGACTTTCAAATTGTTCACGGCTGCTTTGGCGATGGAAACCGGCATTGCTACACCTGATACGATGGTTCCTACGCGCGGGCCATTGCGGTGGGGAAAATACACAATTCGGGATTTCCACAATTACGGCGCGCGGCTTAGCCTGACAGACGTTATTGTGAAGTCTTCCAACATTGGTACCGCAAATTTGGCGGTCGAGATGGGAACCGAAGCACAACAGGAGTTCCTGCGTGATTTGGGGTTCTTTGAACCAGTACCGCTTGAAATCAAAGAGGCGCGCCGCAGCACACCTTTGTTACCACCGAATTGGTCCGAGCTGTCGACTATGACGATTTCTTACGGCCACGGTCTGGCCGCAACACCGCTGCATCTGGCGGCTGCTTATGCGACGATTACGAATGGGGGGCTGAAAGTCACGCCTACGTTGTTGAAAAGTGGCGATATTCCAAGTGAAGAAGACCGGATTCTATCGCCGGAAACCTCGGCTAATTTGCGCAATATGCTGCGACAGGTCGTTGTTCGGGGAACTGCGTCTTTGGGGGACGTCGAAGGATATCAAGTTGGCGGCAAGACCGGAACGGCGGATAAACCCAACCCGCAGGGTGGCTATCACGAGGACAAGGTGATCGCGACTTTTGCCAGCGTATTCCCGATGGATGATCCGAAATATGTGTTGATTGTCAGCCTTGATGAACCCGAAGAACGCTCGGGTGACGAACCTCGTCGTACGGCTGGCTGGACCGCAGTGCCTGTGGGTGCCGAAATTATTCGCCGGATCGCGCCGCTGATGGGTATGCGACCGGAGCATTTCGATGATAGGGTCTCGCCAAGTGCGTTGACCTTGACGCGGAACTAACGAGGGGCCAATAGGGGCCATGACAAACACTCTCAAAACAATCGACTCGCTTGGGCTGGAATTCCGGCTGGTTGGCGGTTTGCCTGCTGAAATTACGGGTGTTTCTGTCGATAGTCGGCAGACAAAACCGGGGCATCTGTTTGCTGCAATGCCCGGCAGCAATGCACACGGGGCGGAGTTTGTTAAGTTTGCCGTTCGTATGGGGGCCGCTGCGGTGCTGACCGACGAGGCCGGGTATGAAATCACGCAGATCGAGGGTGGTTACGATGTGCCGTTCCTGATCTCGGATGATCCGCGTATGGCGCTTTCGAAGGCGGCGGGGGGGTGGTTTGATGGACAACCTGAAACGATCGTGGCTGTTACGGGAACCAACGGTAAGACGTCCGTAGCTAATTTCACCCGCCAGATATGGGAAGAACTGGGTTTGGTGGCGGTGAATTTCGGCACGGTTGGGGTCGAGGGGGCTGTGGCAGCGCCGTTGTCACACACGACGCCTGAACCGATTACGCTGCATGCATTATTGGCAGATCTGGCCGCGAAGGGTGTTACCCATGCTGCAATGGAAGCATCTTCGCATGGTTTGGAGCAACGCCGGTTAGACGGGGTTCGCCTGACTGCGGCAGGTTTCACAAATCTTAGCCGTGACCATCTGGATTATCACGACGGGTTCGAGGGTTACTTTGACGCTAAAGCCGGCCTTTTTCGGCGGGTATTGCCTGATGGCGCGACGGCGGTGATTAATATCGATGATGCGCGCGGTGCAGAGCTGGCTGACGAGTTGGACACGGTCTTGAGCGTCGGGCACGGGGATGCCGACATCTGTATCAAGGATACGCGGTATCGTGCGGACGGGCTGGATGTGCTGGTCAGTTACGATGGTAACAGCTACATGGTGCCGCTTGATCTGATCGGTGGGTTCCAGTCGGATAACGTTATGCTGGCTGCGGGGCTGGCGATTGCCTGTGGTGCCGAAGCATCAGAAGTTTTTGATGTGTTGCCCAAATTGCAAACCGTTCGTGGACGCATGGAACTGGTGGCGACACGCAGTACCGGTGCAATGGTATTTGTCGATTTTGCCCACACACCTGACGCGCTAGAAACGGCGCTGCAAGCGATGCGCCCGCATGTGATGGGCCGTCTGTTCGTCGTTTTTGGCGCCGGCGGGGACCGTGACAAGGGCAAGCGCCCGTTAATGGGCAAGGCGGCGGCGGACTTTGCCGATGTGGTTTACGTGACGGATGACAATCCACGCACAGAAAACCCAACCGAGATACGTGCGGCGATTATGACCGCATGTCCGAACGCTAATGAAATCGGCGATAGGGCCGAAGCGATTTTAACCGCCATTGATGCTCTTCAACCCGGTGACGCATTGCTGATCGCGGGTAAGGGACACGAGACGGGGCAGATTGTCGGCACGGATGTTCTGGAATTCAACGACGCAGAGCAGGCAAGTATCGCGGTTGCGGCATTAGAGGAATTGCAGCGATGAGTGCGCTTTGGACTATGGCCGAAGCAATTGCGGCGACGGGCGGGCGATGTGATCGGGACTGGAGCGCGTCTGGTGTTTCAATTGACACGCGAACGCTTCGGAAAGGCGATATTTTTGTGGCCCTGCAAGACGTACGGGATGGTCACGATTTTGTTGCGCAGGCGTTGGAAAAAGGTGCTGTGGCAGCGATGGTCTCGTGTATGCCCGAAGGGGTTGCGCCGGATGCACCGTTGTTGATTGTGGACGATGTTCTGGCAGGCTTGGAGGCTTTGGCCACGACGGCGCGGGCACGGACAAATGCCAAGGTTATCGCCGTAACCGGGTCGGTTGGGAAGACAGGCACAAAAGAGATGCTACGCACGGCGTTGTCCGATCAGGGCAATGTTCATGCTGCCGAAAAGAGTTACAATAATCACTGGGGTGTTCCGTTAACTTTGGCACGAATGCCGATTAGTACGGATTACGCGGTGATCGAAATTGGCATGAACCACGCCGGAGAGATTGCGCCGCTATCGCGTTTGGCCAAGCCTGATGTGGCCGTTGTCACGAATGTCGCTGCGGTTCATATGGCGGCGTTCGAAAACATAGAGCAGATCGCGCGAGAAAAGGCCTCGGTTATCCAGGGGCTTTCCGGTGGTGTGGCGATTTTGAACGCGGACACGGAAACGGCAGGGATTCTGGCGCAGGTTGCGAAGAACACGCAGGTGCTTTGGTTTGGAGAGTCGGCAACGGATTTCCAATTGCGCGGTGTCACAGTCGGGGTATCTGAAACGAATGTTCAATCCATGATCCTCGGTAAGAAGATGTCTTTCACCATAGGAGCGGCGGGTCGGCATTTGGCGATGAATGCGCTGGCTGTTTTGGCTGCGGTTCACGCTGTTGGGGCGGATGTCGCGACTGCGGCCAACGCACTTGCAGGTTGGCGGCCGCCGATGGGGCGAGGGCAACGCTGGGTCGTGGGTGATATCAATCTGATTGATGACAGTTATAATGCGAACCCGCTGTCGATTGCTGCGGCGCTGGATGTGTTGGCGCACAGCCAAGGGGGTAGGGTCGCGATTTTGGGCGATATGCTTGAACTTGGCCCGGAAGAGGCAAAGTTACACCGCGCGATTTCACAGAATGAAAACCTGAAAAATATTGGCAAGGTTCACTGTGTCGGCCCCTTGATGAAACATCTTTATGAAGCATTACCCGCCGCAAAACGTGGTGAATGGTTCGAGACCTCCGACCAACTGGCCGCGCAGGTCGATGAAATGTTAACGGGCGGTGACGTTGTGATGGTAAAAGGATCGCTCGGGGCTAAAATGGGGTTGATTGTTGACGCGATCAAAAAATTGGGCGATGCACGTCCTTTGAACGAAACCGGAGGCGCCGCTTAATGCTCTATCTGTTGAACGAACTGTCTGACGGCGGGGATTTCTTTAATCTATTCCGCTATATCACCTTTCGCGCGGGCGGAGCGTTCTTTACGGCACTGATTTTCGGGTTTGTCTTTGGTAAACCGCTTATTAACCTTTTGCGCCGTAAGCAGGGCAAGGGACAGCCGATCCGCGAGGATGGTCCCGAGGGCCACATTTTGGCCAAGGCAGGCACGCCAACGATGGGGGGGGTGCTGATTTTGGGTGCAATTCTGGTTTCGACATTGCTTTGGGCGCGCTGGGATAACGGCTATGTGTGGATGGTGCTTTTCGTAACGTATAGTTTTGGCCTGATTGGCTTTGCAGATGATTACCAAAAGGTTGCCAAGCAACACCATGACGGCGTTTCGGGGAAGATCCGTTTGGCCATCGGTTTCGGTATTGCCGCAATCGCGGGTGTTTGGGTGATGTCGATACAGGCCGATGATTTGTCTGGATATCTGGCATTCCCGATCCTGAAAGATACGCTGATGAACCTTGGTTTTCTGTATATTCCGTTCGTTATGATCGTGATTGTAGGCACGGCGAACGCTGTGAACTTTACCGACGGGCTGGACGGTTTGGCGATCATGCCGGTGATGATCGCCGCTGGGTCGTTCGGGATCATTTCCTATCTGGTTGGGCGCATTGATTTTACGGAATATCTGGATGTTCACTATGTGGCCGGTACCGGAGAGTTGACAATTTTCGTGGCCGCGTTGATTGGCGGCGGGCTTGGTTTCCTTTGGTATAACGCCCCCCCTGCGGCGGTATTTATGGGCGATACTGGTTCGCTTGCGCTTGGCGGTGCATTGGGTGCAATCGCCGTTGCTACCAAACACGAGATTGTTTTGTCGATAATCGGCGGGCTGTTCGTCATCGAATTGCTGAGTGTTGTCATTCAGGTTCTGTACTACAAGAAAACCGGCAAACGGATATTCTTGATGGCCCCAATTCATCACCATTTTGAAAAAGCGGGTTGGGGCGAGAGCCAGATTGTGATCCGGTTCTGGATCGTCTCGCTAATCCTTGCGTTGGTTGGTTTAGCTACGTTGAAAATTCGGTGATACCTGTTCGGGGATATGCCGGCGCGCGGGTCGGGGTTCTGGGGCTCGGGGTTTCGGGTTTGGCGACGGCTGCGGCATTGCAAGCTGGCGGGGCTGTGCCTGTTTGCTGGGATGATAACGAGGGGGCTCGCGCCAAGGCTGAAGCGGCGGGGTACGAGATTGCGAACCTTACAAAGGACCGATCGATTGAGGGTTTGGCGGCGTTAATCATTTCGCCGGGCATTCCGCATTTATACCCTGCACCTCATGCGGCAATCGTTAAGGCATGGGAACACGGTGTTGTGGTTGATAACGATGTCGGTTTGTTCTTCCAGTCGTTTGCTGCGCCGGAATGGGATCACTTCGAGAAGTATCCGAGTGTGGTTTGTATTACGGGGTCCAACGGGAAATCGACGACCTCGGCGTTGTTGCATCACATCCTTGAGGAAGTCGGGCGCCTGACGCAATTAGGTGGCAATATCGGCGTTGGAGCGCTTGGTCTTGAGCCCGCGCGCGATGGCGAAGTTGTCGTGCTTGAGTTATCGTCTTACCAGATCGAATTGGCGCGGGCTTTGCAGCCTGACATCGCTGTATTCCTGAACCTGTCGCTGGATCATCTTGATCGCCATGGTGGGCTTGGTGGATATTTTGCGGCCAAGAAGCGGTTGTTCACACAAGGCGGCCCGGAACGTTCGGTGATTGGTGTTGATCAGCCCGAGGGGCAGTTTTTGGCCAGTGTCATGCGCGAAGGTGCAGGAGCTGCGGATCCGGTCATCTCGATTTCGACGGCGCGGCAGTTGAAGGGCAAAGGGTGGAGCGTTTTTGCGCGCAAAGGTTTCCTGGTTGAGTGGCGCAAAGGGCGGCAAGTCGCCTCGATCGACTTGCGCGATGTGGCCGGTTTGCCCGGCGCGCATAACCACCAGAATGCGTGTGCGGCCTATGCGGTTTGTCGGTCACTAGGCTTGGCGCCAAAACAAATCGAGCCGCATATCCGGGATTATCACGGCATGCGCCATCGCTGTCAGGCGGTCGCGAATACCGACGGTGTGAAGTTTGTGAATGACAGCAAGGCGACGAATGCGGATGCTGCTGGCAAGGCCCTCGGGGCGTTCCCGCGCATTCGCTGGATTGCTGGCGGACAGGCGAAAGAGGGCGGGATTGCCGAACTTGCGCCGCTGTTCCACAAAGTCGCGAAGGCTTATCTGATCGGTGAAGCAGCCGAGATGTTTGCCGCGCAATTGGGGGAGACTCCTTACGAAATTTCCGAAACTCTGGAGGCCGCCGTCAAAGCCGCCAAAGCGGAAGCCGAGGCTGGTGATACAGTCTTGCTTGCCCCGGCTTGCGCCAGTTTTGACCAATTCGAAAACTTCGAGAAACGCGGTGAGGCGTTTGAGGATTTGGTTCGTAAATAACCCTCTTGGGCGGGGTTGCGCCCATCCTGCAATTATCCAGAAAAAATCTGGCAAGGTAACGTATTACGCGCTATACTGCCCTTAATATCGGCAAGATCCGTAAACGGACGACAAGCCGAAATTCAGGCGTATACATGAGCAGGAGCAGTCTCTCATGACAGAAATGGTATTTGGAACGGTCGCAGCCAAGTCAGGCGAGCCGATTATTTCACATTGGTGGCGCACGGTTGACCGTGTTTCATTACTGGCGGTGTTTTTGCTTTTCGCGATCGGCGTACTGCTGGGCTTGGCCTCGTCGCCACCTTTGGCTGAACGTAACGGGCTGGGCGCGTTTCATTATGTGAACCGGCAGATGATCTTTGGATCGGCTGCGCTGGCGGGTATGGTTGTCCTTTCGATGCAAACACCCACGACGGTTCGCCGTTTGGCCGTGGTCGGATTTATCGCGGTGTTTTTCGCAATCGTTATGTTGCCGTTTCTGGGAACGGATTATGGCAAAGGCGCGGTGCGTTGGTACTCGCTTGGGTTTGTATCTTTGCAACCTTCCGAATTTGTTAAGCCAACATTTGTGCTGTTTTCCGCATGGCTGATGTCTGCGAGCGTTGATCTTGACGGCCCGCCGGGGCGGTTGATGTCGTTCTTCGTTGTTGTCGCCTTAACGCTATTGCTGGCATTGCAGCCAGATTTCGGGCAAGCGGCGCTTGTACTGGGGAGCTGGATGGTAATGTATTTCATAGCGGGTGCGCCTATGTTGCTGCTGATTATTTTGGCCCTCGGAATCGCCGTGGCGTCTACGTTTGCCTATAATAACTCCGAACACTTCGCACGGCGGATTGACGGGTTCTTGAACCCTGACATTGACCCTACATCCCAGATGGGGTTCGCCAGTAATGCCATCCAGGAGGGTGGGGTTTTTGGCGTTGGCGTTGGCGAGGGCTCGGTTAAATGGTCGTTGCCTGATGCGCATACCGATTTCATTATCGCTGTTGCTGCCGAGGAATACGGGCTGGTTTTTTGCCTGTTCATCATTGGTTTGTTCATGGTTATTACCATACGCTCGCTTTTGCGTCTTGTGCGCGAACGTGACCCGTTTGTTCGGATCGCCGGTGTTGGGCTTGCATCACTGCTGGCCATGCAGGCGCTAATTAACTTGGGCGTTGCGGTTCGATTGCTACCAGCCAAAGGCATGACCTTACCATTCGTTAGTTACGGGGGGTCCTCGTTGATTGCGGCGGGCATGATGCTGGGCATGTTGTTGGCGCTAACACGGCGCCGTCCGCAAGATGAAATGAGCGATATTTTGACGAGGGCGCAATGATGGCTCCATTATTGATCATAGCGGCGGGTGGCACAGGCGGGCACATGTTCCCCGCGCAAGCCCTGGCTGAAGAGATGTTAACGCGGGGTTGGCGGGTAAAACTGTCAACAGATGCGCGTGGCAACAAGTATTCCGGTGGCTTTCCCGATGTTGTGAAACGCGAGGTCGTTTCTTCGGCGACGCCATCGCGTGGTGGTCCTTTGGCAAAACTGGCTATGCCGTTTCGCATCGCCAGCGGTGTGTTTTCGGCGTGGCGTAGCATGAAAGCAGATCGCCCGACTGTCGTTGTTGGATTTGGCGGTTATCCAGCGATTCCAGCGATGACGGCCGCGCGTTTGTTGGGTTTGCCACGGATGATCCACGAACAAAACGGCGTATTAGGGCGCGTGAACGGATTGTTTGCCAAGGGGGTGAACGTCGTAGCGTGCAGCGTTTGGCCGACAGAATTGCCCGCGAACACCAAAGCTGTACATACGGGAAACCCGGTTCGCAGCGTGGTTCTGGACCACGCATCAGCACCTTATCATGTCCCCGGTGACTATCCGATGAACCTGTTGGTTTTTGGCGGTTCGCAAGGGGCGAGCATTCTTTCCAACGTTGTTCCCAAGGCTATAGAATTACTGCCTGACGCTATGAAAATGCACCTGAATGTGTCACATCAAGCACGGGCGGCTGATCTGGACGCGGTTGTGGCTGCCTATGACGCGATGGGTGTCACGGCGGATGTTCAACCCTTTTTTGACGATATTCCCGTGCGTATCGATGCTGCGCAATTGGTTATATCGCGGGCAGGGGCCAGTTCGATCGCGGATTTGACAGTTATCGGTCGACCATCCATCCTGATACCATTGGCGATTGCTGTTCGGGACGAGCAAACAGCGAATGCTAAGGCGTTGGTTGAATCCGGTGGTGCGTTCTTGATACCTGAACCAGAGTTGACGCCAGAAGAACTGGCAGGGCATATCAAAGCTATACTGTCCGACCCCGAGGGTGCTATTGCGATGGCGCAAGCCGCAGCTGTGCAAGGGAAGCCCGAGGCGACACAAGAGCTGGCCGCTTTGGTTGAAAGCCTGAAAAAGGATTAATGAATTGAATACCCAGACCCGTTTACCGCAGGACATCGGCCCGATCCATTTCGTTGGTATCGGTGGCATTGGCATGTCCGGTATTGCAGAGGTTCTGCTTAGTCATGGTTATACGGTGCAGGGTTCTGATCTGAGAAGTAGTGATATTACCAAACGCCTTGAGGAAAAGGGTGCGAAGGTGTTTATCGGACAAAAAGCCGAGAACCTGGAGGGCGCTGAGGTTATCGTGATTTCTAGCGCCATTAAGCCCGGCAATGTCGAGCTGGATGTCGCACGGGCGAAAGGTTTTCCTGTGGTGCGGCGGGCTGAAATGCTGGCTGAACTGATGCGGTTAAAGTCGAATATCGCCGTGGCAGGCACGCATGGTAAAACCACGACGACGTCAATGGTTGCAGCCTTGCTGGATGGTGGCGGGATTGACCCAACGGTGATTAACGGCGGAATAATCCATGCATATGGGTCCAACGCGCGGATGGGGGAAAGCGACTGGATGGTGGTTGAGGCGGATGAAAGTGACGGAACTTTTATTCGCTTGCCTGCGACGGTTGCTATCGTAACCAATATAGATGCCGAGCATATGGACTATTACGGCAGTTTCGACGCCCTGCGCGAGGCCTTCTATACGTTTGTTTCCAACATTCCGTTTTACGGTGTAGCGGTTTGTTGTACGGATCACCCAGAGGTTCAAAGCCTTGTCGGGCGGATCAATGATCGCCGCGTTGTCACATACGGGTTCAACCCGCAAGCCGACGTTCGGGCGGAAAATTTGATCTACAAGAATGGCTCTGCCTGTTTCGATGTGGATTTGAAATCGGAAGGTGAACGGATCGACGGGTTATGTTTGCCTATGCCCGGCGAACATAATGTGATGAATCTGCTGGCCGCAATTGCTGTAGCTAGACATCTGGGGATTAGCACCGAGGATATTAAAACTGCTGTTGCTGCGTTTCGCGGTGTTAACCGACGGTTCACACGCGTCGGCGAGTGGAACGGTGCGTTGATAATTGACGATTACGCCCATCATCCAGTCGAAATCGCGGCCGTGTTGAAGGCCGCACGTGAATCCACTGAAGGGCGTGTCATCGCCATTCACCAACCGCACCGCTACACGCGTCTTCGGGATTTGTTTGATGAGTTTTGCAGTTGTTTTAACGACGCTGATATTGTTGCAATCACCGATGTTTATGCCGCTGGCGAGGAGTATATCGAAGGGGCGGATGGTAATGCATTGGTTGCTGGACTGGTTAACCATGGCCATCGAAATGCAGTTGCGCTTGAAGGGACAACCAACCTTGCCGATTTTGTCCGGGAACATGCGCAGCCAGGCGATATCGTGATTTGTCTTGGGGCCGGGACGATTTCGGCTTGGGCGAATGACTTGCCTGCGGGGCTTGCGGATGGGTGATCTCCTTTCCCGTCTGCCCGAAGTTGAGGGCAAATACACTGAAAATCGTGCGATGGATACGCTGAGTTGGTTGCGAACCGGTGGCCCTGCCGAGGTGCTTTTGCAACCCGCGCATATGGCGGACTTGGCGGCGTTTATGAAAAACTTGCCAGCGGACATTCCCGTTTTGCCGATTGGCGTGTGTTCCAACATGATAATCCGCGATGGCGGCATTAAGGGCGTTGTAATTCGCCTTGGGCGTGGGTTCAATGGTTTCGAGGTTATGGCGAACGGCAATATCCGTGCGGGGGCTTCGGCACTTGATGCGCAGGTAGCCAAGAAGGCGGCGGACGATGGGTTTGATCTGGCGTTTTTGCGCACGATCCCCGGCAGTATCGGCGGAGCGATCAAGATGAACGCCGGGTGTTACGGCGTTTATATGGCGGATGTTTTTGTCAGCGCAACGGCGGTTACACGGGCAGGGCAAGTCGTTACGCTAAAACCGGAAGATATGGATTTCGGGTATAGGCACTCGGCTTTGCCGGATGATACGATGATTGTGCAATGTGTGTTGAAAGCCCCGAAAGGGGAACCCTCAGCGATCCATCAAAAGATGGAAAATGCGCTGGCGCGGCGTGCAGAAAGCCAACCGACAAAGGATCGTTCTTGCGGTTCAACGTTCCGGAATCCGGCAGGTTTCTCGTCTACAGGGCAAGCGGATGATGTGCATGACCTGAAAGCGTGGAAGGTTATCGAAGACGCTGGATTGCGTGGGGCAAGGATTGGCGGGGCGCAAATGTCTGAAATGCATCCGAATTTCCTTATTAACACAGGGGATGCCACGTCGGCTGACCTTGAAAGTTTAGGTGAACTGGTGCGGAAAAAGGTTGCCCAAAACAGCGGAATAACGCTAGAATGGGAAATTATGCGTGTAGGTGAAAAATCATCCACGTAATTGACCCCAAAAAGCCGTAAGGCGCGGGGCAGATTGAGGCGGTTATGTCGAGCAGGACAGTCAACCGCATCGCAGTGTTAATGGGTGGTCCGTCCGCCGAGCGGGAAGTCTCGCTTGTTTCGGGCCGTGAATGCGCAGTTGCGTTGCGGGAAGAAGGATTCGAGGTTGTCGAGATCGACGCAGGGGAAGACCTTGCGGCGCGGCTTCTTGATGTTCAGCCTGATGTTGTATTCAACGCGCTCCACGGTCGGTGGGGGGAAGACGGCTGCGTGCAAGGTTTGCTCGAATGGTTGCAAATTCCCTACACACATTCCGGCGTTTTGGCATCGGCCCTGGCGATGGACAAGGATCGCAGCAAGCGGACGTTTGCGAACGCCAAGTTACCCATAGCAAAAAGTATTCTAGTTGATCGAGTTGCCGCCAGCAGTGCACACCCGATGGACCCTCCTTATGTTGTTAAGCCTAATAATGAAGGATCGTCTGTCGGGGTGTACCTCGTTAACGAAAGGGCCAATGGACCTGCAAATTTGTCTGACGATATGCCTGATGTCGTTATGGTCGAACAATATGTACGAGGGCGTGAATTGTCTGTCGCCGTTATGGACGACAAAGCCCTGACAGTCACGGATATCCTTACCACTGGCTGGTATGACTACGACGCGAAATATATGGACGGTGGTTCTACGCATGTAGTGCCTGCCGACTTGCCGAAGGATATTTTCGCCGCTTGTCTGGATATTGCGGAACGTGCCCACAAGGCATTGGGATGCAGGGGCGTTAGCCGCGCGGATTTCCGTTGGGATGACGAGCGCGGGCTTGATGGCTTGATCTTGCTGGAGGTTAATACCCAACCCGGTATGACACCTACATCACTTGCCCCTGAACAGGCGGCGCACCATGGGATTTCCTTCGGAGCGTTTTGCCGCTGGTTGGTGGAGGATGCATCATGCGCACGATAGTTTCATACGCAGATCCATCGCCCTCGCTGCTTCGGTATCGATTTGAGCGTCTGTGGTTGAAGCCGTCTGTGCGCCAGTTGATGCGCTTGTGGCTGCCCCTCGGTGTTGTTGGCTTGTCGATTTGGATGGCATTCAATAATGCTGCGGTTCGTCAGACTGTGCAAGTGAAGGGTGCCCAAATGTATGAAGCACTGGCAGCGCGACCGGAGCTTCAGGTAACGCATGTGGTATTTTCTGATGTCTCCGATGATTTGCAGCAACAGATTTTGACGGTTACAGGGGTGGAATTGCCGGTCAGTTCGCTGGAGCTGGACGTTGGTGCGCTTAAACAAGCCGTAGAAACGCTGGACGCTGTTAAAACGGCACAGGTTCGGGTGCTGGGGGGCGGGACGCTTGAAATTCTGACGGTCGAGCGTGATCCGGTCGTGGTCTGGCGTGATGGCGATACGTTGCGGCTGGTTGATAGCGAGGGGCATCGTGTGGCGGATATTGCTCGGCGCTCGGCTCGTGGGGACCTTCCGTTGATTGTGGGCCTTGGGGCTGGACTGAATGTTTCTGAAGCCATGAATCTTGTGCGCGTGGCCGACCCGATTTCTGATCGTGTCCGTGGGCTGGTTCGTGTTGGCGAGCGGCGCTGGGATTTGGTGTTGGATCGCGGGCAAACGATCATGTTGCCAGAACACGGTGCCGTCAGCGCAATGCGTCGCGTAATTGCCCTGCACCAAGCCGAAGATTTGCTGAACCGAGATGTAGTAACCGTAGATATGCGCAACGGTGAACGCCCCGTTTTGCGCCTGACTGACGAAGCCATTACCGAGTTGCGCCGTTTGCGCACCCAAGTCCGAGGAGAGGACGCATGACCCCAAGTCTTTTTGAAATGCAGCGCGAGATGCGTACCCGCCGCGAGGCCGCCGTGCGGCGTGGAGTGGTTGCCATTCTGGATATCGGAACCTCCAAGGTTGCCTGTCTGGTCTTGCAATTTGCCCCGAACGTAAATGCGGAGCCAAGTATTTCGGATGCCGTGACGGTGCCGACGATGGGGGCCTTTAGGGTGGTCGGCGTTGGTACGACGCGGTCGCGTGGTGTGCGCTTTGGCGAAATTGCGGTGATGGACGAAACCGAAAAGGCTATTCGCACGGCGGTGCAGCGGGCACAGAAAATGGCAGGCGTTCGGGTAGATGACGTGATTGTCAGCTTTTCTGGCGGGCGTCCACGGTCTTACGGTTTAAGTGGTGAGATTAACGTTGAAAACGGTGAAGTGAGCGAGCGCGATATTGGCCATGCAATGGCTGCGTGTGATGTGCCGCCTTATGGTGAAAGTCGTCAACCGATATCGGCGATGCCGGTCAGTTTTACGCTGGATCATCAGCCAGGCTTGGCTGACCCGCGCGGGCAAATTGGCAACAAACTGGCCGTAGATATGCATATGCTGACTGTTAACGACACGGTTGTGCAGAACCTTTTGCATTGTGTGAAGCGCTGCGACCTGGAATTGGCGGGCTTGTCGGTTTCCTCTTTCGCTAGTGGTCTTTCCAGCCTTGTCGAAAACGAACAGGAACTCGGCGCGGCATGTATCGATATGGGGGCAGGGTCCACAGGAATTTCGGTTTTCATCAAGAAACAACTGATTTACGCAGATGCCGTTCGGCTGGGTGGCGATCATATCACCAACGATATTCGCCAAGGTTTACAGGTTGACGGCACCGTAGCCGAGCGCATCAAAACTCTGCATGGCGGGGTTGTTGCGACTGGAATGGATGATCGCGAAATGATCGAGGTTCCAAACCCGATGGCGCAATGGGAAAATGACCGACGGCATGTCTCGCGTTCCGAACTTATCGGCGTTATGCGGCCGCGCGTCGAGGAAATTCTTGAAGAGGTACGCGAGCGCCTAGATGCATCTGGTTTCGAGTATTTGCCAAGTCAACAGATCGTCCTGACTGGCGGCTCTAGTCAAATACAAGGTATTGACGAGTTGGCTACCCGCATTCTTGGACGACGTTGCCGGATTGGTAAACCGATACGGGTTATGGGGTTGCCACAGGCCGCAACAGGGCCGGGATTTGCGGCGGCTGTTGGTCTGGCTTTGCACGCCAGCCATCCGCAAGACGAATGTTGGGACTTCGAAATGCCAGCCGACCGGATCGGCAAACGCAAAGTGCGCCGTGCTATGCGCTGGTTTCGTAATAACTGGTGAAACAGTGTTTAGGCGTAATGTCGCCAAATTATACTAAATAGAGGGGCGCCTACAGGATATTGTAGGAAAACCCACAAAAAAAGGTGACGGACAGCTAAGTTTGGGGTACGGTCAGGAATCAGCAGAACTAAATTTGAAATCCCCACATCAAGGGGAAGCATAACAGGCGGAAAATATCATGGCTTTGAATCTTAGCATGCCGGATCAACCCGATCTGAGGCCTCGTATTACAGTATTTGGTGTTGGTGGCGCGGGTGGTAACGCAGTTAATAATATGATCGAAAAAGCACTGGAGGGCGCGGATTTTGTAGTCGCGAACACAGATGCGCAGGCGTTGCAGCAAAGCAATGCTACTTCCAAGCTTCAGATTGGCACGAAGGTGACCGAAGGTCTTGGCGCGGGTGCGCGGCCCGAAGTCGGTGCCGCTGCTGCCGAAGAAAACCTTGAAGAAATCGTCGATATGCTGGCTGGCGCACACATGTGTTTCATTACCGCCGGTATGGGCGGGGGTACCGGAACGGGTGCTGCGCCGATTATCGCGGCGGCGGCGCGTGAATTAGGTGTTCTGACGGTTGGTGTTGTAACCAAACCATTCCAGTTTGAAGGTGCGCGCCGGATGCGCCAAGCTGAAGAAGGTGTGGCAGCTTTGCAAAAAGTTGTTGATACGCTGATCATTATTCCAAACCAGAACCTCTTCCGCCTTGCGAACGAGAAAACCACGTTCACCGAGGCTTTTGCATTGGCGGATGATGTTCTTTACCAAGGCGTCAAAGGGGTGACCGACCTGATGATCCGCCCCGGTATTATTAACCTCGACTTCGCCGATGTGCGTTCCGTAATGGACGAGATGGGCAAAGCGATGATGGGTACTGGCGAGGCTTCTGGCGAAGATCGCGCCATTCAGGCCGCCGAGAAGGCAATCGCCAACCCATTGCTGGACGAAATTTCGTTGCGCGGCGCGCGCGGTGTGTTGATCAACATCACCGGCAGCCACGATTTGACATTGTTCGAATTGGACGAAGCGGCAAACCGCATTCGTGAAGAGGTGGACGCAGATGCCCATATCATCGTGGGCTCCACGCTTGACCCTTCTATGGAGGGGGTAATGCGCGTTTCTGTTGTGGCAACGGGTATTGATGTGGCCGAGGGTGTCAACCCGGTGCATGCGCCGCGGCGCAGTATGGCGGAACCATTGGTTCTGGATCAAGCTCCGGCAGAAATGGTGGAACCTGAAGTTGTTGCCGAACCTGAAGCCGAACTGGTTGCTGATAGCCCCGAAGAGAACCTTGGAACATTGTTTGATGAAGCACCGGTAGGTGACACCGTGGAGATTTCCGAGGTTAACGATTCTTCGTCGGATGCACTGCGACGTTTACGAGCAGCGGTTGCCAAGGTTCCCCTTGAAGAAGATGAACCTGAGGTCGAGAAAGAACCAGAGGCCGAAGTGCAGGGACGGTTTGCGATCAACAATCTGATCAATCGCATGACAGGCCATGGCCCGAATACGGATGTTGCACCAGTACGGCGCCAGCCATCGTTTCACGAGCCAGAGCCTCGGACTTATGAAGATATCAACGAAGAAGAAGTGGATCGCGTAGAGATCCCAGCATTTTTGCGGCGTCAAGCCAACTAGATATCGCATTATTTTCAATAAAACAGGCGCTTGATATTCAAGCGCCTGTTTTCGTTTATAGGTATGAGTTTGCTGAGTATTACGGATGTTGCAAAACGTCACAAAGATTGAGTTGCCCTGCACGTCAATCC
>DFBD01000063.1:0-1835 GCA_002367255.1 Rhodobacterales bacterium UBA3089
CGCGATGTGGTCGCGTCGTGCGCAAGAATACGAACAAAAGATTAACTCGGGCGATCTGATTATGATTGCCGAAGTTGTGCGCGATTTGCACCGCAATGATGACCAGCGCGAACAGTCCTATTCCGAGCGTCAGCTTTATGAAGCCGCGTTGGAGCGCCTAACGCGCGAAGTCACAGCCGTTGATGCTGGCGATGAAGACGCCGCGCAGAAAAAGATTAACGATGTGCTGGACAGCCGCGTGGTTGCCGCAGCCTAAAGAAATTCAAAGCCGCGCTGGATAAATCTGGCGCGGCTTTTCTATGCGAGAAGGGCAATTGCTGCGGCAAGGCCGATGATTTCCGCAGTTTGCTGCGCGGCCCCGAGAGTATCGCCAGTTTGCCCGCCCAAAGCTCGGGTTGCGATCCAGTAAACCGGCAACGCGCCGGTGAAAGTCAGCAAGAACAGGAATGCACCCGACAATCCCGTAAATAGCAGGCAGGCCACAAGTGAAATGGCAGCAGCGATCAGTACGACTGTGTTGTCGGGTTTTCCAACGCCTGCCGACAATCCGCTTGGCCGGGCAGGGGGCATTGCAAACATTAGCAAAACCATAACCGCGCGTGATGCCGCCCCCACTGCCGCGAGGGTGCATACAGCTGTCCAGCCGGACAGCTCGACAATGCCGGACCATCGGGCTAGCAGTGCAATCGATAGGGCGGTAACTCCGTAAGCGCCGATACGGCTGTCTTTCATAATCTCCAATCGGCGTTCCACCGTCATGCCGCCCATACTGTCGGCGAAATCGGCCAAGCCGTCTTCGTGCATGCCACCTGTGACCACCGCAAGAAACGCCAACGCGCTCGCTGCCGCCATTCCGGCCGGTAAGCCCAACCATCCGGCAAGCGCTGCCGTTACACCGGCCGCCCCCCCGATTATCAAGCCAACGACCGGAAAAGCCCAGGCCGCTGCTGCGCCACGTTCACCTGCGCGGGCATGGTCAACCGGCACGGGCAGGCGTGTTAGCAGGCTGAAAGCTGCCCAAATATCGTGGATTTGCATGTCCAGTTTGTTGGTGGTCTTGGTCATTGGATGCCTTGTCGTTTTTGCTCTCTACACGGGATTTCAAACCCGTTATGCAGTGGTTAACAAAACACAGAGGGACAGAACATGCCAGCCAAACAGTTTACGAACCTTAAAGAGTTCGCCGCTATTATCGAGGGTTTTCCCTCCAGTGACCAATCTGCTGAAGCGGGGGCCAAGGCGCGTAATGATGTATTGACAAAACCACCCGGTGCGCTTGGGCGATTAGAGGGCCTTGCGGCCTGGTATGCCGGTTGGCGCGGGCAGGCGGCCCCGACGCTCGAAAACCCGCTGGTTATTGTTTTTGCGGGCAACCACGGGATTACAGCGCAAGGTGTTTCCGCGTTTCCTGCCGAGGTAACCGCACAGATGGTGGTTAACTTCGAGGCCGGAGGGGCGGCTATTAACCAGCTTTCCAAGGCATTCGGGGCCAAAATGTCAGTCCACGCGATTGATCTGGACATCCCGACGGCGGACTTCACCACCGCCGCGGCGATGAGCGAAGCCGGGGTCGTGGCGGCCTTGAAAATCGGCTGGGATTCGGTCGATCCGGCTGCGGATCTTTTGGTCTGTGGCGAGATGGGTATTGGTAATACTACATCGGCGGCGGCGATTGCATCAGCTTTATATGGTGGTAACGGTGACGATTGGGTTGGTCGTGGAACGGGTGTGGATGATGATGGGCTTAAGCGTAAAGCTGACGTTGTTGATCGTGGGGTTGCGTTACATAAAACGGACGTTCCGCTTGAAACGCTTCGGTGCCTTGGTGGACGAGA
>DFBD01000063.1:1943-3429 GCA_002367255.1 Rhodobacterales bacterium UBA3089
GACGGGTTTATCTGCACGGCAGCAGCGTCGATTCTGGAAAAGACGTCAGCGGGGGCCTTGGATCATTGCGTGGCAGGGCATGTCTCGGCTGAGCAGGCGCATAAACGTCTTCTTAACCATTTGGGAAAAGAGCCGTTGTTGGCGCTTGGCTTGCGCTTGGGTGAAGGGTCTGGCGCGGCCTTGGCTATTGGCGTTTTGAAGGGGGCAATCGCGTGCCATTCCGGCATGGCAACATTCACGCAAGCCGGTGTGTCTGACGGGTAGTTAACGATCACAGGTTTTCTCAGGTTCCGCAAAAAGTTGTATAGGGGCCAAAATCTGCCGGGGCGGGGGATTCATAGCCTTCAAAGCCTTGCCGCTTTTCGAACGGGTTTTGCAGCAAGTCGAGCAGCTGTTTGAATGGGGTAAGGTCGCCCTTTGTTGCTGCCTGTAATGCTTCTTCGACCTTATGGTTTCGTGCGATGTATATCGGGTTTACCTGATCCATCGCCGTAGCGCGTTTGGCCGGGGGCTGAGGGTCTCGTAGGCATCGGTCTTGCCATTTCGTCAACCATTTCATGATGTCAGCAGGATCATCGAACAGGGCCTCTAGCGGGCGCTGGTCTCCATCCACAGCGACGGCGAGATTTCGGAAAAATTGTGTGTAGTCCACGTTTTGGCCTTCCATTACGCTGAACATATCGTTGATAAGATCAGCGTCTTCGGCCTCCGTATTGTGCAGGCCAATCTTGCGGCGCATCCCCGCAAGCCAGACATAAATGTATCTGGCCGGAATGCTTTCAATTTCACTGGTTGCCAGCCGGACTGCATTGTCGCCATCTTTTGGATCGATCAACGACAGCAGCGTTTCGGCAAGTCGCGACAGGTTCCATTTAACGATAACGGGTTGGTTGCCAAAAGCATAACGTCCGCCGGTGTCAATCGAACTGAAAACCGCATTGGGGGCATATGTATCGATAAATGCGCAGGGGCCGTAATCGATCGTTTCCCCCGAAATAGCCATGTTGTCGGTGTTCATAACCCCATGAACAAACCCCGTATGCATCCAATGCGCCACCAACGCCACCTGTGCATCAATGACGGCCGACAGGAAATCGATGTACTTGTTTTCAGCGTTGCGAAGATGCGGATAGTGGCGCGCAATGGTATAATCGGCCAGCTGTTTCACCTTGTCGCGCTCACCACGCGCCGCAAAAAACTGGAAGGTTCCAATTCGGATATGGCTGGAGGCGACACGGGTCAGTACCGCGCCCGCTTCCATCCCGTCGCGCATAATGTTTTCGCCCGTAGTCACCGCGGCAAGGGCGCGCGTTGTCGGAACACCAAGCGCATGCATCGCTTCGCCCATCAGATATTCGCGCAACACCGGGCCAAGTGCCGCCTTGCCGTCCCCACCACGTGAAAATGGTGTGCGACCGGAGCCTTTAAGCTGGATATCGCGGCGCGCGCCTGTCGTGTCGATAACCTCCCCCAGCATAATCGCACG
>DFBD01000063.1:3473-5081 GCA_002367255.1 Rhodobacterales bacterium UBA3089
CCGGAAAAGATCGCGGCACCGGTGCTGCCGGTTAACGTTTGTGCATCAAGGCCAAGTTCAGCCGCCAACCCCCCATTCAGGAAAAGGAGTTCCGGGTCCGGCGCGACCTCGGCGTTCCAAGGTGCGTAGAACCCGTCCAGCTCTTTTGCATAGGTGTTGTCAAAGCTGAAGTCCGGAATGTGTTTATCCATTTGAAGGGCTTTTATTTAATGCGCTGGCTTTGGGAAGCACCCAGTCAGGGCGGATAAAGTGGCAGGTATAGCCGTGCGGGATCCGTTCAAGATAGTCCTGATGCTCGGGTTCGGCTTCCCAGAAATCACGCGCGGGTGCGACTTCGGTCACCACAGAACCAGGCCAAAGACTAGAGGCATCAACATCGGCAATCACATTAAGCGCTTCTTGTTTTTGCACATCATCAACATAGTAAATCGCCGAGCGATAAGCACTACCGCGATCATTTCCCTGCCGCATCGGCGTGGTCGGGTCGTGGATCTGGAAGAAAAACTCCAGCAGGCGATGATAGCTGATCTGGGTGGGATCAAAAAGGATTTCGATGCCCTCGGCGTGGGTGCCGTGGTTTTGATAGGTCGCATGCAACACGTCGCCGCCAGTATAACCGACACGTGTGGACACTACACCCGGCAGCTTACGGATCAGGTCCTGCATGCCCCAAAAGCAGCCACCGGCAAATACAGCGCGTTCCTGTGTCATCAGATATCCTCCACTTGGTTAATATAGTCGGCGTAGCCCTCGGCCACCAGATCATTAAGATGCACAAAGCGCAAAGAGGCAGAGTTTATGCAGTACCGCAGCCCGCCACGATCCTGTGGTCCATCTGAAAACACATGCCCCAGATGGCTGTCACCATTGTTGGAGCGAACCTCGATACGGGTCATTCCATGACTGTTGTCACGCACTTCATTCACATGAATAGCCTCAATCGGTTTGGTGAAACTTGGCCATCCGCAACCGCTTTCGAACTTGTCGGAAGACGCAAACAAAGGCTCGCCCGAGACGATATCGACATAGATTCCGGGCTTATGATTATCGAGGTATTCACCTGTGCCGGGCCGCTCGGTTCCGCTTTGCTGGGTTACGCGAAATTGTTCGGGTGTAAGCTTGGCGATGGCGTCATCAGATTTTGCATAAGTTCTCATATTTTCCCTCTTTGCTTTGTGCGTTGAGATGAAGATAGTAATGCGGCAGTGATATTACCAATAGCTAGGCGATCAATGCAATTCACGCCATAGTGATTTTTACCCGTGATCTGACATGGATTCTGAAATTTCCAGCGCAAGACTCCCGTTTTTAAAGTCGAAAACCGGCATCAGTGTCGTGATGTCTGAAAACACCATATTGTTCGTCGTCAGGGTTTTTGGCACCAAAGGCTGCTTAAACTAAGAGGTAGTTCGGCTCATCTGGTTAATTACATTATGCAGCGCGCGTGCTGTGATGCAAGCGCCGCGTTTCGAGTGTTTTTCGTTTGATCCTTTCCCTTTGCTGTAGAATGGCTTTGTCGCGTCCGAAGTAGACGTCAGCGGGTGTGACGTTATTCAAGCTCTCGTGGTATCGCTGATGATTATAGTGATCGACGAAGGCTTCGATCTG
>DFBD01000063.1:5131-5878 GCA_002367255.1 Rhodobacterales bacterium UBA3089
TGATGCCAGCGTTCTATCTTTCCTTGGGTTTGAGGGTGATGTGGCGCGCCGCGAGAGTGCTTCATGCCCTTGTCCTGCAACCATTCAGCCAGTTCTCCCGAGACGTAGCTGGAGCCATTGTCGCCGAGCAAGCGCGGTTTGTGAACGACATGCACCTGATCGCAACCAGATGCCTGCAGAGCTAGGTCCAGCGTGTCAGTGACGTCTTGGGTCCTCATGTTTGTGCAGAGCTTCCACGAGACAATGTAGCGGCTGTAGTCATCCAGGATTGTCGACAAATAGAACCATCCCCATCCCGCTGAACCACAGCTTGCCGCTTGGCATCGCCCTCTCGGTGAATGCAAGCATTCACCTGCCAGGTAATAGGCGTTACCACTTTTTTGAATTTACGTCACGAAGCATGGCTACATCGAGCATCGTCTCTGCCAACAGCTTCTTCAGCTTGCTATTCTCAGCCTCCAGCGCTCGCAACCGCGCCGCGTCTGACGGTTCCACTCTCGATCATGCTACTACATAATCTGCCGTGCAGCGCATGCTGCCATACTTCGATTTGTATTTGTAAAATGTGCCTTGGCTAATGCGGTAACGCCGACAAAGGTCCGCTGTCTTCTCGCCAGCTTCCTGCTCTTTCAGCATCGCTATGATCTGCTCGTCCGTGAATCGCTTCTTCATTTTGTCCGTCCTTTGGTTGGGCGGACTCTACATCAAACTAGAGGAGTTTTAGGGGCGCAGGTCACCCCCCATAAC
>DFBD01000155.1:0-2724 GCA_002367255.1 Rhodobacterales bacterium UBA3089
GTATTGTGTTTCTATTCCGTTACGACACATCTTTTACACAATAAGAATGTTGCACTCGGAACTGATTGTCGTCGTTGACATGAATCAACCCCCGGGATTGCTATGTGGGCAATAATCTTCGTCAGGATCATTTAGTTATCGGAAATCAGGACAGAATGCTATGGGCCCGAGTCCGCTTGAACAGCTCTTCAATCCACAATTGATTGCTGCCTTTGGGGCAAGCGATTCCGGCCACAGCGTATCCTGACGAACAATCGTGAGTTTTCCTGATATGAAGTAGTCCTGCTTATCTGAACAGGTTTGTGGACAAGCTAATGGGTGCAAATTTAATGCCGTGCCTCAACTTTTTCTCGTAAGATAAGTAAACTCAATGACTTATGGATTTGAGCGTCCATAACTTTTCGCCTAATATCCACATATTTTCCCAATTTAAAGGCGCACGTTTTCCTCATGAACCGGGTCGAACCAAATCGGCTTTGATAGAGGCAATGAGGTTAAAATGGAAATGTTGTCACAAGACCAATTGGCGGAACGGTGGAAGATTTCACCAAGAACACTGGAACAATGGCGTTGGCTTGGTAAGCCCACTCGCATTTGAAAGAAAGGCTGCGTAAATGAGTTAGGTGTTCGCAACTTTCTACGGGCAAGTCCAGTATGGATGGATGACAATTCAGTGGCAGGTCAGGCTGTACGTTTAGTTGCTCTTGCTGGGTGATTCGAACACACATACTAACGCACATATCCAATTGGACATTTCTGAATTATTTTCAACCTTGGGTGTACATGGATTTATCCGCTACCTGTATTTTGCGAAGGAAACATACTGTCTCAGTATTCGAATGGTACTCTGTATCTATGTTTTGAAACCGTGTAATAGTATGTTATATAACATATAATCTGTGGTTATGTAGTTTAATCTATACGCTAGGGTAACTAATGTATAACGTAAAACTCTTGCTGATTATACTGGACACGGAGCCAGCTTTCTGACTCATCAATAACTTTGGCATATCTAAACGTATTGGTTTAAGCTGTGGCGCAGTAGTGTTTTAATTATGGCAAGGCTTTATATGTAAAAGTTTACGACACTTGTAAGTGGAAGGACCACTCAATAGTTCGTAATGCCATTTAACTCATGCTAAAAATATCGCCGTGCAGCTGGGCTAACTATGTGCCGACCGCTGTATGAACTAGAACACTGCAATTCTATTGCAGACGAATACGAAAATGTCGTTGTGGAAGAAGGTTAGTAAGAAAAACTGTGCAAATACAATAGGCAACAGCATATAAGCAAAGGCTTTCCGAAAAGGGGAGCGAATGTGAAGTAAGCGGGTTGCTTAGTGCTTTGAAACAACGAAAAAATTCAATTTAAGCTGGAGGCTACCATGCTCACGACTACTTTATCTTTTGACAACTTACATGTGAATGGGGACTTGTTCACAAATCTGTTTCGTACCCGCAAGAGCTCTCTGCTCATGGAAAACAAATGGGAGTCCCCGGAAACTGAGGGGATGGAGTATGATCAATATGACACCCCTGCAAGCCGCTGGATTGCTGTTCATGAAAATGGCAAAGTTCTTGCCGGTGTTCGGCTGACGCCTACAACCGCAGAGTGTGGCGTATATTCTTATATGATACGCGATGCGCAGCGCGGCCTTCTGGATTCTTTGCCCCGCAACCTACTGGATTATGAAGCTCCTGTTGCGTCCTACATTTGGGAAGCGTCGCGTGTGTTCGTTTCAGGCGATGTCTCTGAAAGACGCCGCGCGCGTGTTCAATCTAGCCTGATTGCAGAGATGACCCGTTCTGCCCGTACTTTGGGGGCCTCTCAAATAATTGGCCTAATGCCGGCCCAGTGGGCGCGTTGGACCGAGCACCTTGGCCTTGACGTCGAAGTTGTTGGGCCGGAAATTGATGTTGATGACATCCTTACCAAAGCCGGTGTTTTGAAGCTTGCGTTGAGCATGCACTAGCGCATGTGCAAAGCCAACCCTCCTGCCGCTCGGACTTCATTGGTCAAATGAAGTTCCGAGTGGAGGCCATCGCAACCGCTTGCGTAGTGGTCTTCGCCCCCAATTTTCCTTTTGCCCGTTCGGCCCGGCTTTTAACGGTTGGGACAGAAATTTCTAATTCAACGGCAATCTGTTTGTAACTCAACCCGTCTCGAAGGCCACGCAGCGCATCGAGCTCTTTGTCGGTCAGGCCGCATTGTCCAACAACATAATCGACAAGATTGTTAAATTTATCGTCAAGATGGACTATTTCTTCGTCAGTAAATTCGCGATCTGGCCGGGAAATGGTCATAAAGGATCGTTTGTTCATTGACTTGCGAGAAAATGCCGCGCCGTAATTTAAGTCGTGCCTCTGCGCTTCCTTCATTACCCCCCGAATATCGGGCAGTTTGATGTCTGACCACCGCTTATATCCACCTTTCGTGACGCACCAAACCAAAACAGGATCAACAAAAAAGTAGTTTTTATCTTCATAGACTTGTTGCCAGAAAGCAGGATATTCCGAGTGCAGGTATTCCGGCCCGCGGAATGTCACATTGAAAGCCAAAATGAAGCCGGAATTCCCTAAAAACCTAAGGGAAGAAACCTCTGACTCAAAATTTGGAATTATGGATTTAAGCATAGGAGTCCTCTTTCGAGTTATTATCTAAAAGTATAAGAAATCATGAGAAAAGCAAACGATAAATAAGAATGCCATATCATAAGGTGCAAT